>DATEUS010000029.1:0-5619 GCA_035282985.1 Candidatus Acidiferrales bacterium | reverse complement strand
CAGGGCCGAGGGGAGCGCAGTCGAAGGGAGCCAAGCGAGGGATCTGCTTTCCCCGGACCGCCGGTCAACCCATTTCCTACCACCGGCTCTCTTTGCGCCGTTTCCGCTCTCGTGTAAACTGACCCCCTGGCTGACCAATAGCGAGCCACATAAGTTGCTATGTGTCCAACTTCTAGAAAAGTTGACGTGCACAGACTACTCGAGCAAGTCAGTGACGCCCAAGGACAGAGACTGCTAGACCTTGTACAGCAGCTTCTTGCACTCGCAGAAAAAGAAATCCGAAACGTCGGCGACAGGGCGCTAGTCAAATTGTTCCTGGATAAGTGGTATGGAACGAGCCCCGGCATATTCTGGATAGTCTGGGATAGACTCTCCGGTCGTGGCAGGCCAGCAGTGGCATGGAGCCGAGAGCCTCTCCGTAAGCTTCTACTCTTACCTGTCAACGACTTCGTTCAGCTTGGCCTCATTGGTACAGCGGCCGGTCAAAGTGTCGACGAATCGTTCAACCTGCTGCGATTCTACTTCGACACTCAGCTTGCTCGCGCCGACGATGTACAAAAGCTGGAAATCATCAAGCAATTGTGGCAGGGCCGTGAGGGCGCCCGCCGCGTGATAACTGAAAACTGGCTGAACAAGGCACCCGTCAATGTCAAACCGTTGATTGGGAGTCGGCTGAACGACATTCGGTCCTACATAGCTAAGGCTCTGGGGGACGCCGAGGAAAGGGTTCTTTCTGGTGCGCAGGTTATTAGGCCGGAACCCCTAAGAGTACGGCTTTCGGCCGTCAGTCCCACAGTGACTATTTCGGAGGCTCCTGAGGAAGTTGACCTGACGCTGCCCGGGCTCGCCGCCCGTCGCGGCGCCCGCCATATCCTCACCCAGACCATGGAAGAAATCTGCGACATCTTCGCCCGCACCGGTTTCTCGGTGGTGGAAGGGCCGGAGGTGGAGACCGACTACTACAACTTCGAGGCCCTCAACATCCCCGCCGACCACCCCGCCCGCGACACTATGGACACGCTCTACGTGGATCTGCCTGCCGGCTGCATGCCAGCCGAGCTCCGCGGGCGGCGCGACGACCTGCAGCAGCGCCTGGTGCTGCGCACCCACACTTCGCCCGTGCAGATCCGTACCATGGAGAAGCAGAAGCCGCCGGTGCGGGTGGTAGTCCCCGGGAAGGTCTACCGCCGCGACAACCCCGACGCCAGCCACTCCTTCATGTTCCACCAGGTGGAAGGTCTGGCGGTTGACCACGACATCACCTTCGCCGACCTCAAGGGCACCTTTGAGTATTTCCTGCGGGAGTTCTTCGGGCCGCAGACCAAGACCCGCTTCGTTGCCAGCTACTTCCCCTTCACTGAGCCTTCGGCCGACGTGCACGGCACCTGCGTGTTTTGCGCTGGCGCCGGCTGCCGCGTCTGCAAGCAGAGTGGCTGGATCGAGTTGCTGGGCTCGGGCATGGTGGATCCGGCGGTCTACGGCTTCGTGGACTATGACCCCGACCAACTCTCCGGCTTCGCCTTCGGGATGGGGGTGGAGCGCTTCGCCATGCTCAAGTACGGCGTCGACGACATCCAGCTCTTCTTCCAGAACGATGTCAGATTCCTACAACAATTTCGGCGCTGAAGGATGTGTGCCATTCGGATAACGTCAGGGCACGGCTTTGGCCGTGCCGAAGAGCCAGGGCAAAGATTCGGGGCTTTAGCCCCTGAGGGGACTTCCCGCGCGCGGAACGTGAACGACGATGAATAGCAAACAACTGATGGTCGTCTGGCTGCTGGCGGCCTGGCTGACGTTTTCCTTCTTCTGGGCCGCCCGCCACGTCGAGCCGCCGGGCCTGCTGGACCGCGGCAAGGCCCGCGTGACCGGCGAGCCGCCGCCAGCACCAGTCGTGACCTACGAGTTCGTCTGGGAGCGCGACGCCGGCACGCTGCTGCTGCTGGCCGTCCCCGGCCTCATCATCGGTGTGCCGCTGATCCTCACCCTGGGCCGCAAGAAATGAAAATCCTGCTCGAGTGGCTGAAAGATTTTGTTGACGCTGGCGTTTCGCCCAACGCGCTGAGCCAGTTCGCGCAGGAGCTGACCCTGGCGGGCGTGGCGGTGGACACCGTCGGCCAAGCAGAGAACGCCGCCGGCACGCTGCTCGAGCTGGAAATCACCCCCAACCGCCCCGACCTGCTCAGCCACTATGGCGTCGCTCGCGAGGTCGCCGCGCTCTACGCCAAGCCGCTCAAGGCCGTCGAGCCAGCGCCCGCTGAGGCGGCCGAACCCGCTGGCAGCGTCGCCCAGGTTGAGATTGCCGACCCGGAGCTCTGCCACCGCTACGTGGCGCTGGTGCTGCGCAACGTCAAAGTCGGCCCCTCGCCTGCCTGGTTGGCGAAGCGCCTCGAGGCCTGCGACGTCGCCTCCATCAACAACATTGTTGACGCCAGCAACTACGTGCTGCTCGAGCTCGGCCACCCCACTCACGCCTTCGACCTCGATACCTTGGCTGAGCGCCGCATCGTCGTCCGCCGTGCCCGCGCCGGCGAAAGCCTCGTCACCCTCGACGGCGTCACCCGCCCGCTCAAGTCCAACCATCTCGTCATCGCCGATGCCCGCCGCCCGGTGGCCCTGGCCGGCATCATGGGCGGCGCGGAAACCGAGATCAGCTTTCAGACCAAGAACGTTCTGCTGGAGTCGGCATGGTTTGAGCCCCTCAGTGTACGGCGCACCGCCAAAGATTTCGGCCTGCGCACCGAAGCCAGCTATCGCTTCGAGCGCGGCATGGATGTCGAAGCGCCGCTGTGGGCGGCGCGGCGGTGCGCGGAGCTGATTCTGGAATTGGCCGGCGGCGAACTGCTCGCCGGCGCCGTTGACGCCTACCCGCGCCAATGGGAAGCGCCGGTCATTCTCCTGCGGCAGAGCGAAATCGAGCGCATCCTGGGCGAGTCGCTGCCGGCGAGTGTTATCGAGCGCATCCTCACGGCTCTGGGCTTCAAGGGCGCTCGCGGCGGTGAAGACGCCTGGCAGGTGGTGGCGCCTTCCTGGCGGCGCGACGTCAGCCGCGAGATTGACGTGATCGAGGAACTCGCCCGCCATTACGGCTACGCCAAGCTCCCGGCGCGGCTGCCGGTGGCGCGCCAGCCGGTCGTGCGCCCGCCGCACGCGGAAGCAGAAGCCGCGCTGCGCGCCTCGCTGGAAGCGCAGGGGTACGATGAAGCCATCAGCTTCTCGGTGGTGAACCCGGCAGAGGCGGAGGCGTTTCTGGCGCCGGGCGAGGCGCTGGCGCCGATTCAGAACCCGCTCTCGGAAGAGGTTTCGGTGCTGCGCCCTTCGGGCCTGCTCAGCCTGACCAGGACTCTGGCGTGGAATGTCAACCGCGGCCAACGGCATCTCCGCCTCTATGAAATCGGCAAAGCTTATGCCCTGTCCGGGAGCCAGTTCCGCGAGCGCGGGGTGCTGACGCTCGCCGGCACGGGCGCACTGCGGGAAAAGAGCGTGCAGGAGGCGGAGCAGCCCTTCGACCTCTTCGCTCTCAAGGGCACGGTCGAAGCGCTGCTGGAGCCGTTGGCGCTGCCGGCGGTGGAGTTCCGTCCCTGCGACGCCGGCTGCTTCCATCCCGGTGAGCGCGCGGCCATCTTTGCGGGCAAAGAAAAGCTCGGCGTGCTGGGGCAGCTCAGCCCTCAACTCGCCGCCCAGTTCAAGCTCCGCCAGACCGCCTACTTGGCCGAGCTCAATCTGGAAGCACTCTACGCCGCCGGGCTGCGCCCGCGCCGCTACCAGCCGCTCTCGCGCTTCCCCGCGGTGGCGCGCGACTTCTCGCTGCTGCTGGCGCAAAAGGTCAGCTTCGGCGACGTCCGCGCGGCCATCGAGGGCTTGAAGCTCCCGCATCTCGTGTCCGTCTCGGCTGTCGACCGCTTTCGGGGCGGCTCCATTCCAACCGGGCACTACAGCCTACTGGTGCGCGTCGTCTTCCAGAGCGCGGAGCAGACCCTGACCGAGGAGGAGATTCGCAGCCACTCGGAGCGCATCGTGGCGGAGCTGGAAAGCAAGTTGGGCGCCACCCTGCGCGCCTGAGACCGGACTATGAACGAGCCCGCGCAGAACGGCTTGCCAGCGCTGAAAGAGCTGGAGGAGAAAGTGCGCCGCGCCGTCGAGGAGCTCCGCCGCCTGCGCGCGCAGCGCGACGCTGCCCAGGCCGAAGCCGAAAAGCTGCGCGCGGCCCTGCGGGAGCGGGGTGAAACGTCCCAACGCCTGGAAACGCAACTGCTGGAGCTGGAGACCGAGCGGGCGCAGGTCCGCGGCCGCATCGAACAACTGGTGGCGCAAATTGACGCCTTGACGAAACCCGAGTCATGATCCAGGACATTCGCGTCGAAATCTACGGACAGACCTACAGCATCCGCACCGACGTCGACCCCGACTACATCCGCCAACTGGCGCACGCGCTGGACGCCAAGATGCGCGCGCTGGGGCGGCAGAGTGGGACGGCGGACATCCGCCGGCTGGCGGTCTTGACCGCGCTCAACCTGACCGATGAGCTGCAGCAGCTTCAGAGAATCGCTGAAAGCCAGCGCCGAACTGTGTCTGCCGAGGTGGTAGAGCGCCTGGAGCAATGCAACCGCCTGCTGGACGCCGCCCTGAACGGCGGGCCCGAGACGCAAGGCTGAGCCAAGGCAATTCACTGGCCAAACGGAAACCATTCGTTCGGGCCGCTTCCCTTCGCTTTATTTTCTGTTGACCACCCCAGTCGCGCCGGAGCTACAATTTAGGTGGAACTACGCCTGCGACGCAGGTGAGAGCAAGAGGATAAACTGAGCCAACACTCAGCTAAAGGGAGTTCGGGTCGCGCACCTGTGAGCATGTCCCCGCCCCTCGGGGTGGGGAAAGCCTGACGGCGCGCGCAGAGCACCCACCTGGCCTTCGGGTTCAGGCATATCGATTGCTCCACGGCGCCCGCGGACGTAGTTCTTTTCTTTGTCCGCCGTCGCCGGCCCCAGTGGACTACCCGGCTCCGCCGGCCTTTGCTACACTCGCTAGCTTCCCATGAAGGTTCTCTTCATCGGCGACATCGTTGGCAGCCCCGGTCGACGCGTGGTGCTCGATTCCCTGCCCGCCCTGGTGGGCGAGCACCAAGCCGAGCTGGTCGTCGCCAACTGCGAGAACGCCGCCGCCGGCGTCGGCATCACGCCCGCACTGGCTGACGAGCTCTTGCAGGCCGGGATCGATGTCCTCACCAGTGGCAACCACATCTTCGACCGCAAGGAGATTCTGCCCTACTTCGAGCAGGGCGCGGCTGACGGGCGCCTGCTGCGGCCGGCCAACTACCCCGCCGCCACCCCCGGCCGCGGCCTCTATGTGGGCAAGACCAAGGCTGGCACGCCCTACGCCGTGCTCAACCTCCAGGGTCGCGTCTTCATGCCCTCGATTGACTGCCCCTTCAAGACCGGCGACCAGTTGCTGGAAACGATTCGTCAGGAGGTCAAGGTCAGGATTGTCGACGTCCACGGCGAGACGACCTCGGAGAAGCAGGCGCTGGGCCGCTACCTCGACGGCCGCGTCAGCGCCGTGCTCGGCACCCACACCCACGTCCCCACCGCCGACGAGCAGATTCTGGCCGGCGGCACCGCCTACATC
>DATEUS010000028.1:0-2139 GCA_035282985.1 Candidatus Acidiferrales bacterium | reverse complement strand
CCGCCGGCGTGGTCTTCACCCTGCCGGCGCTGATCTTCCTCGGCTTCTCGCTGGGCGTGGCCGAGATTCCCCGCGTGCTGCTGGTGGCGTTGGTGGGCAGCATCCTCGGCGTGCTCTTTATGATTCCGTTGCGCCACCAGTTGAACGTGGTCGAGCACGGCACGCTGTCCTATCCGGAAGGCACCGCCTGCGCCGACGTGCTGATCGCCGGCGAAAAAGGCGGCAGCTTCGCCGGCAAAGTGTTCGCCGGCTTCGGACTGGGGCTGGTCTACAAGTTCTTCAACGAAGGCCTGCTGTTCTGGCGGCCGCGGCCGATCTACCAACCGGGCTGGTATCCGGGCTCAACGCTGGCGGCCGATGTGACCCCGGAATATCTCGGCGTGGGCTACATCATCGGCCCGCGCACGGCGGGAATGATCTTCGCCGGCGGCGTGCTCTCCTGGCTGGTGATGATCCCGGCCATCCGGTTCTTCGGCGCCGGCCTGGCCGAGCCGCTTTACCCCGGCACCGTCCCCATCAGCCAGATGGACCCGTTTGCCCTCTGGCACTCTTACATCCGCCCCATCGGCGCCGGCGCGGTGGCGATGGCGGGGCTGTTCACCCTGGGCCGGACGCTGCCCACCATGGTGAAGGCCATTCGCTCCACCGTCGGCCAGTTGCGTGGTGCCAAGTCGACCGAGCCCGTGCCGCAGATCCGCACCGAGCAGGAGCTGCCCGGCACGATCGTCTTCGGCGGGTCACTGGCCCTGATTATTCTTGTCTGGATCCTGCTGGCCCTGCGCATCAACCCGGGGGTGAGCGGCAACCTGGTGGCCTCGGTGCTGGTGGTGATCTTCGGCTTTCTCTTCGTCACCGTGTCGGCGCGCATCGTGGGGCTGATCGGCAGCTCGGCCAACCCCATCTCCGGGATGACGATTGCCACCCTGATGCTCACCGCGCTCCTCTTCGTGACCGTCGGCTGGACCGCGGGCAGCTATCCGGCGGTGGCGCTCTACATCGGCGGCATCGTCTGCATCGCCGCCGCGGTGGGCGGCGCCACCTCGCAGTCGCTCAAGACCGGCTTCCTAGTGGGGGCCACGCCCCGGCGCGCCGAGATCGCCATGATCATCGGCGCTCTCACTTCGGTGCTGGTGATCGGCTTCACTCTCGTCCTGCTCAACCGGGCCTACACCCGGGTGGAGCCGCTGACGATGGAGAATGTGCCGGTGACCGCGGAGATGAAAGTGGTGGGCGATGTGGTTCACCAGGGCGCCAACTACCAGATCGTCAACGTCATCGGCTCGCGCACCATTCCCGACGGGCGCTATTACTACAATCCCGACGCCCAGCGGATCGATTTCCAGGAGCGCGTCGGCATCGGCTCACAGCGGCTGCCGGCGCCGCAGGCGGTGCTGATGAGCACCGTCATCAACGGCATCCTGCGCCAGAGCCTGCCCTGGAACCTGGTGCTGATCGGCGTCTTTATAGTGGTGGTGATGGAGCTGAACGGCATCCGCTCGCTCGCCTTCGCCGTCGGCTCCTATCTGCCCATCGCCACTACCGCGCCTATCTTCTGCGGCGGCGGCGTGAACCTACTGCTGGCGAGAATCTACAAGCGCGAGGAAGGCGAAGTCTCCAGCGGCGCCCTCTTTGCCGCCGGACTGATTGCCGGCGGCTCCATCGGCGGCCTGATCCTGGCGGGCATCGTGGGCTTCGAGTTGGAGGATACCTTCGCCATCGGGACCAAGTATTGGCCCACCCTGGCCAATTCCAACATCCTCGGTCTGCTGTTCTTCGTTGGCATGGCTGCGATCCTGTTCCACGTCGGCCGCAAGAAGCTGGAGTAAGCAGTCGCAGGTCGCAAGGTCCCAGAGTCACAGAGTGGAAGAGTGGAGGACAGAGCCAAGGATTCGTCGACCTTGTGACCCTGGGCCCTGCGTCTCTGTGACCTAGGACCCTGCGACTTGCGACTCTGGGACTTCCTTCAGGGTTGCGCTTCGGGCCCGGTTGCTTCTAGTCTGTAGTCGTGGGCTACGGCTTCCGCAGACACGGTTGGGGCGGACCCAGCCACCGCAGCTACGGTGGCGGGGGCATCAGCTTCGGCTACGGGCTCACCCCCATCGTTAAGAAGCTCATTATCCTCAACGCCGCTGTCTTTTT
>DATEUS010000027.1:0-10016 GCA_035282985.1 Candidatus Acidiferrales bacterium | reverse complement strand
TATCATACCACGCGAGATAGCTATCTCCAGGCGTTCGCACAGTCACCCGCCGGCGTGCGGGAGCCCGCCTGAGAGGCGGCAGACGGAAAAAGCTTGTCCCATCTGCTGCTTAGGCTTATCGTATAGGCTCAGGGGAAGGGTTGTTTGTGTTCTACAGGAAAATGCAGGGCGTCCCCAGACCCTCAATTTGCCTTTGCCTAGTGGCGGGCCTGCTTCTGGGCCTGTCCGGGGCCACGAGTGTATCTGCCGCCCCCGATTTCTATGTGGTGATCGTCCGCTCGGTGGACCCGGTGGACTACCTTCTGGTGGAGCGGGTTCAAATCAACGGCCGGGGAGAGTTGACGCGCATTGTCCGCGACGGACCCCTGACGGAACAGCAGTACAGGAATCTCTCCAGCCTCCCCCTGGCCGAGGTGCGCTCGTTTCGCATTGAGGGAGGGCGCTTGCGGGTTCGGCGCCGGAACGGTGACGAGCTGCTGGCTGTGCCCCGGGACTTTCGCGACTGGTCGCGCGCCTGGCTGGATCCCGGTGATATCACCCGGGGTTCGCTCCTGACCGGAGTTTTGTACGGTCGGCAGCAGGCGGTGCGAAGCCCCTTGGCGGATGGCTGGGTGGTTTATGTTTTTGCCGCATACCCTGGCCAGGATGGGATTGCTTTTGCCCTCGCCGACACCCGCAACACGGAAGAGGGCTGGGTTCGATTCCTGAAGAATTATCCCGACAGTGCCAACGCTGTGGAGGCGCGCCAGTTCTTGGCCGGCTTGTATCTGACGCGCACGCGGGAGGCCCTGGAGCGCTATCAGGAGGCCCTGAGCAAGAAAACTCCGGGCTACACCGTCCTCGGCGACGCCCGCACCTGGTTCGACCGCCTGCGGGCAACGAATGTGCAGACGGCGGGCGTGGTCGAGGTCGAAGGCACCCTCACTCGACTGGAAACCGACGTCGCCGAACGGCTCCGCCAGGCGCCTCTACTGGCTGCGCGCGGAGATTTTGCCGGCGCCGAGAAGATTCTCGAACCGTTGGCTCCTTTTGGTAACGAACTGCCCGAACTAGCGGCCGCGCTCGAATCCCTCAAGCAGTCACGAGCGCGCCATCACCTCGAGCAGGCCCGTCGCCTGTTTTCTGCGGCGCGCTTTGACGAAGCCCTCTACGAGCTGAATGCGGCAGCCTCCTATCAAGCGCTTCCCGAAATCCCCGGGTTGCGGCGGGAGATTGAGAGCCGGCGCCTCGGCCACACCCAGCAGGCAGAGATCAATGGGGCGTTGGCCACGGCTCGAGAGGCGATGGAGCGCAAGGATTACGCCCGCGCCTTTGAAAGCTTGTGGCCGGTGGTAAATCGGTACCCCGACGATCCCAACCTGCAGACCCAGTTCTCCTCCCTCCGCCGCCGCTACACCGAAACCCTGCTGGCGGAGGCCGCTCACGTGGAGGAGCTGCACACGCCCGTCCGCGGTCCCGCCGATGAAGACGCTCTGCTCCATCTGCACAAACAGTTGACGCGGGTGAGCCAGTTTGAATCCGCGCCCCCGGTGGCGGTCTGGCGCGACCGCCTGGGCATGATTCTGGCGGACTACTACCGCGAGCGCTCGGAAGAGGTGGCGCGGCGCTACGGCACCACGCCCAGCCCGCTGGCCTTCGCCTACCTGCACCAGGCGCGCCACTATCTTTTCGACAAGTCTGAGCTGCCTCAGTTTGCCGCTTGGCGCGACCGCGTCGAGGAGGAGCTGCAGGTCGGTGTGGCGCTTACCGTGCGCGATCTGACCCCGGAGGGCAACGGCCAGTACCTGGCGGCGGAGCTGTCCACCACGGTGGGAGCCGCCATCCAGGAGGCCGGTTTTCCTCACGTCAGGATTTTCGATACCAGTGGGCACGCCACGGCCAAGCCGACCCTGGAGCTCGTCATCGAGCTGCTCCACAGCGGGGTGGGGGAGTCGGCACAGACGGAGCAGGTGGCCTCCGAGTATTCCGCCGGCGTGCGCCAGGTGCCCAGTCCCAAGTGGCGCGAGGCCAAAGCGGAGTACGACCAGGCGGTGGGCAACTATGAAAAGGTGCGGGCGCGAGTGGATCGGAACCGCCAGCGCGCCGGCTACACCGAGAGGGAGCGCCAGAGCGATAACCTGGCGCTGGCCCGCGCCGAGGGGGCGCTCGACAGAGCTAGGAAGAATCTCGACTCTGTCCCCGCCTACGTCGAGCAGGAAGACACTCGTGCCTATGAATTCAATCGCCGCACCATCACCCGCACCGGTGAGATTCGCCTCGCTTATCGCTGGGTGAACGCCTTGACCGGTGTGCGGGAGGTGCAGCAGCTCTTGGCGGAAAAGGAGCCGGCGGAAGGTCTCGAGATCAGCGGCGTGCATCCGACTGACAAGAACGGCCGCCGCAATCAGTCGGCGGACCTGCCCGACGCCGCCACCCTTCGCGGCCGCGCCCTGCGCAAGATCCAGAAACCGCTGACCGAACGCGCGGTTGACTACGTCCGTACGTTCATCGATCGGGACTTCGAACGGGCCCAGGAGGAAGCTGGCCGCGGCAACCACGAAACCGCCGCCGAATACTACCTCCGGTTCCTCTTCAACAGCCCGCCGGAGGACGGCCGCCGCCAGTCGGCCTTCGACTATCTGGAACGGCAGTTTCGCCTTGTGGCTCTGGGGGATTGGCTGGCGGTCTCAAGCAACTCCTACTGACTCCCTGACCCTTCGCCCCGCCGCAATGCCTTTCGCACCCGTAGCAAAGCTTCTTTGGCCTTCAGGTTCTCGGGGTCGATCTGCAGAACCTGCCGGAGGGCAAAGGCGGCCTCGTCGTACTGACCCCGGCTGATGTACTGCTCAGCCTGCCGGAACCAGCTGCGAATCTGCTGCTGCTGCGCTGGCGTCAAGGTGCGCCGGGGTTTGGGTGCAGGAAGCTGGACAGGAGTCTCCTTCACCTCAGGCGGGGCACTGGCTTTCGTTGGCGGCGGCTGGGTCGGGGCCGCTTGCTCAGTAGACGGTCGTTGGGCAACGGGCTGCTGGACGGTTGGCTCCAGTGCGGTATCGGTCTCCTTGGCTGCTTCGGAACCCGCCTCTGAAACTGCCCCAGGTGATTGTGTGCCGGCCGTCTGAACCTGCGGGGGCTGCGTCGGGGTCGTCGCCTGGGCTGGAGTTGCCTCAACCGCCCCGGCTTCGGTCGGGTGAAAGATGAAGCGGTGCAGTTGGGAGATCCAACCCTGCTGCCAAGCGGCCAACGCAAGTCCGACTGCAACCAGAGTTCCCAAAGCCACGGCGAGAGGCCAACGGCTGGTGGGCCCAGGGCGAGGAACTCGTACCGCAGGCGTCGTCGTGGGGACAGGTTGCGCCGGCTTCGCTTCAGGCTCTCGGACCTCCACCATTTCCGGACGGGGCGCGGTTTTAGTGGCGGAGGCCCGAAGCGCTTCCTGGAACTCCCGGCAGGTCTGGAAGCGCTCGAAGGGGCTCTTGGCCAGCACCTTGCGGACTACCGACTCCAACCTTGGGTCTACAGTCGGCTCAATGGCTCGCGGCGGGATGGGATCCTCGTGAATGATCTTGTAGATGATGGCAGTGGGGGTATTCCCCGGGAAGGGTTTCTCTCCCGTCAGCAACTCGTAAAAGATCGCGCCCAGCGAGAAGATGTCGGAGCGGCGGTCAACCCGCCCTCCTTGGGCCTGCTCGGGCGACATGTAGCTCGGGGTTCCAATCACCACGCCGGCCCGCGTGGTGCCCGCCTCCACGATCTTGGCCACGCCGAAATCCACAATCTTCTGGGTGCCTTCGGCGCTGGTGATGATGTTGGAGGGTTTGAGGTCCCGGTGGACGATGCCGCGCTCGTGAGCGTAGTGCAGGCCGTCGCACAACTGCTCGATCATCGCCAGAACTTCTTTCACCGGCAGCAGCTTGCGCTGGGCGATTAACTCGCCCAGCGTCTGCCCTTTGACGAACTGCATGGTCAGGTAGAACAGGCCATCGGCCTCACCGGCGTCGAAGATGGTGACGATGTTAGGATGCTCCAAGCGTCCGGCGGCCTGGGCTTCCTGGCGCAGGCGCCGAATGAGCTCCTCGCGGTCCCGGCCGGTGATGTCCAGGCGCACCGTCTTGAGGGCCACGATGCGGCTCACCGCCGGGTCGAAAGCTTTGTAGACCACCCCCATGGCCCCCCGGCCCAGTTCCTCCAGCAGCTCGTAGCGCCCCAGCGTGTTGCGGCCGGTGGCGCCTCCCTGACCAGCGTCCAATACGGTCCGGATACGGGTGTAGTTTTCGACTGAGGTCCACAGCACCTCGTACATCTCTTCCGGCGCCGCCTTGCCATGGAAGTTGGCCGTCCCCAGCTTCTGACAAGTGATGGTCGGTTCCGTCTTCAAAGCGTCGTAGACGGTGCCGGAGACAAGGATCTGCGCGGCGGCGCAGTTCTTGACGAAGCGCGCGGCCACGTTGACCACATCGCCGAAAATGTCGCCTTCTTTCAGAAAGCCGGCGCCGTAGTTGATTCCGACGCGGACGTAGATTTGCTCTTCCGCCGGCCGGCCGTGGTTGAAGGCCTCGAGGCGTTGCTGGATCTTGATGGCGGTGTCGGCCGCCGCCTTGGCGGATGCGAAGGTGGCCAGCACCGCATCGCCGATGGTTTTCACCACCGTGCCGCCGCCTTCCTCGATGGCCGGCATCACCTGGTCGTCGTGCCGCCGCAGCATCAGCAGGCCGGCGGTGTCCCCGTAGCGCTCAAAGAAAGAAGTGGAGCCGACGATATCGGTGAACAGGACGGCGAATTGAGCGCGATGGCGCTTCAGGGCAGAATCAATCTCGCCCCGCGCCCGCAAGAGCTGGTCGATGTCGCTGTCGCCGCTGACGGCGGCGACGTTGCCCCCCACTTCGCTCTCCAACACCTTTCCGTCCATCGCGCCCCGGTACAATGGGGCGACTTTTGGCTATCCTAGCACAAGTTTCCCAGTCGGGAACAATTGAGTGGGCCACGACGCAGGGCGCCTTAGGAGGGGGGTACTAGCCTGGCTGAAGGGGGCGGTCGTCCGGGCCGGGAGAGCTGGCGCCGTGGATTTTCGTATTGGCGGAAACGCGGTTGATGGGTATAATTCGCGGACCCCCAGCCTGTGGGGTCTTGAGGCGAAAGGCAACGAGGCGGGGCCCGCAGGGGACTCCATCCCCGAACCGGGTCAATGCGTGGACTCGGCGACATTGTTGCAGAGGTGTTTGGATGAGGCGAGGTAAACCTAACGGCAGCGCAGGGACGAACGGAGACGCCTTCGCGCTCAGCAGCGGAAACGGCTCGCCGGCGCACGCCACCCCGCCCGATGGGGGCAAGCTGATCGTCCTGACCGCCCCGCTCACCGAGAGCATTGACCACGCCGGCTACTTCATCCAGATGGGCATGGCCTCGATGCCGACCTGGATGGAGTGGGTGATGGACCGCAAGTACCCCAACTGGCGCAAGGTCGAATACAACAGCGACGGCTCCGCGCGCTTCATGCCGGCCGGGGTGCGCTTGGTGCAGAAATCGCTCGAACGAGAGTTTGAGAAGAACGACATCGTGGCCTGCTATCCCGACGACCTCCACAAGTTCATTGGTCCCCGCACCCGCGTGGTGGCCGTCTCCACCCACAACCCGCTGGGCGTTACCTTTGCCGCCGGGGTTTACACCTCCATCTTCGGCACCTCCAAGGAGCCTATCAACTCCAAGTACGCCAAGCTTGCCTTCGAGAGAATCAACGCCAGCCCGTATCGCAAGAACTTCAAGGTCATCGTCGGTGGCTCCGGCGGCTGGCAGATCATGCAGACCAATAGCTACGAGGCCTTGGGGGTCGATTGCGTGGTGGAAGGCCGGAGCGAGTCGCCCGAGGCGATGCGCCTGTTCCATCAGGCGATTGCCGGCGAGGCACTGCCCCGCGAAGTCACCGCCTCGCATCCCACCACCCGCGACGGCATCCTGGTCCCCGATACCCGCACCACCTTTGGCGTGGTGGAGATGACCACCGGTTGCGGGCGTCGCTGCCAGTTCTGCGTCCCCGACCTCAACCCGCAGCTCGACGTCCCTAAAGAGAAGATCATGCAGGCGGTGCGCGCCAACGTTCGCGACGGTAACAACTTGATTTCGCTGGCCACCGAAGACATGTTCATCTGGGGCCAAGTGCACACCGATACCCCTTTCTTTTTCCCCAACCGCGAGGCCCTGCTCGACCTCTATAGCGAAATCGTCAACACCCCTGGGGTCGACTATCACGTCTTGAGCCACTGCACCATTGCCCCGTTCGCTGTCGACCCGCTGCTGATCAAGAAGCTCTCCGACATTCTTCTGCCCAAGAGCCCGATTCACCTTCCGCACCTGAGCACACATCCGCAGAAGAAGGCGCTGACCCCGCTGGCGGGTCTGGAGACGGGTTCGGTGCGCATGGCCAAGAAGATTATGCCCAGCAAGGCCGTTCCGTTCTCCATCGACGACTGGCCCAGCGTGGTGCTGGAGGGTCTGCGGGTCATGAACGAAAACAACTGGTTCCCCATGTTGACGCTGATGGTCGGCAATCCAGGAGAGACCGACGACGACGTGAAAGCCACCCTCGATCTGGTTTACGAAATGGAGCGTCGCGGCCTGTTTGCCTTCCTGGTTCCCTCAGTGTTCACTCCGCTGCACGACACCCGTATGGAGAAGGAAGTCGGCGTGACCGAAACTCGCCAGCTCACCCGACTGCAGTGGCAACTCATCATGAAGTGCTGGAAGAACAACTTGCGCCCCGGGCTCTATAGCTGGTGGGGGCCGTTGGCGTGGCGCTTGGGGTCGATCGGCCTGTGGCTCTACCGCCTGCGGCGCTTGAATGGGCCCAACTTCACCTGGCCCCTGCTGATGTTCGCCGGCGCCTTGCCGGAAAAGTGGATGGAGCGAATGGGCAAGATTCATGTCGGCAAGCCCCTGCGCACCAAGAGCCGCAAGGAATTGCTGGCATCCATCCGTCCCAACTACTGGCGCTATCTCCGTCCCGACAACGGGGACATGCCCGAGGGCTATACCCCCGCTCCTCCACAGCCCCCGCCGCAGCGCCTGCAGGTTCTTCCCATTCTTTCCTGAGTTGAGCCTGAGCGCCGCCGGGATTGAAGAGCAGGGACGACGCGGCTAGTCTTAGCGTGTAATCCTGGTTAGGGAGACAACCTCCATGAAGCTTCACTATGGGGTACTTTCAATCCTTGCTGTTGTCTTGCTCATTCTTCCACCGGGGGCAGGCGCGGCCGACATCCAGAAGAAAGAAGCAGCGGTGGCCTCCATTGAAAAACACAGGGCGGACCTCATCAGCCTTGCTGACCAGATCTGGCGGTTTGCCGAGACGGCGCTGCGCGAGACTCGGTCCGCCAAAGCCCTGGCTGACTACGCTGAGCGGCAAGGCTTCCGGGTCGAGCGGGGCGTGGCGGGGATGCCCACGGCCTTCATCGCTACTTACGGCTCCGGCCGGCCCATCATCGGCATTCTGGGAGAGTACGATGCTCTGCCAGGCATTTCGCAGAAGGCCTCGCCGGTCAAAGAGCCCTATGAGGAGGGGGCAGCGGGGCACGGCTGCGGCCACAATCTCTTCGGGCCCGCCAGCCTGGGGGCCGCCCTGGCCCTCAAGGAGCTGATTGCCGCCGGCGAACTCAAGGGTACGGTTCGCTTCTATGGCACGCCGGCGGAGGAAGCCATCGGCGGCAAGCTCTATATGGCCCGCGAGGGCTTGTTTGACGACCTCGATGTCGCCCTCGCTTGGCACCCTGAAGATGAGACCAGCGCCGACACGGATAGCTCTCAGGCGCTGACAGATTTCATTGTCGAGTTCCGGGGCAAGGCCGCCCATGCTGCCTTCGATCCCTGGAACGGGCGCAGCGCGGTCGATGGTCTCGAACTCTTCACGACTGGCCTCAATATGCTGCGCGAGCACGTCAAGCCCACCGTGCGCATCCACTACACCATCCTGAAGGGAGGCGATGTGCCCAACGTGGTCCCCGAATACGCCAAGATTTGGGTCTGGGCTCGCGATTCCAACCGCGCCGGCGTGGAAGATGTGATGACGCGGGTGCGCAAGATTGCCGAAGGCGCGGCGCTGATGGCCGACGTCGAAAGCAAGTTGACCGTGCAGGGCGGCGACTATGAAATGCTCGTCAACATGGCGGGCGCCCGCTTGCTGCATGCCAACCTGACCTGGCTCGGTCCCATTCACTACACCGAGGAAGAGCAGGAGTTCGCCCGCGCGATTCAGCGCGCGACGAGCAAGGAACCCAAGGGCCTCGACGGCTCCATCCAGCCGCTGGAGGAAAACCCGGGCGAGCCCGAGGGAGGCTCCACCGACGTGGCCGACGTGAGCTGGATTGTTCCCACGCTGCACCTCTCCGTCACCACCGCGCCGGTGGACACGCCCTGGCATTCCTGGCCGGTGGTGGCCACGGGCGGAATGTCGATCGGCTACAAGGGGATGCTCCAGGCCGCCAAAACTCTGGCGGCGACCATGGTGGACTTGTTTGAGGACCCAGCGGCGCTGGAAGCGGTTCGCGCTGAGTTCAAAGAGAAAACCAAGGGCCAGGTCTACAAGGGTTACATTCCCGACGGGCCCCCGCCTGTCCCGAAGTCGGAGGCGCCTGCCCATCACTAGGGCGTGGCCGGAACCTCAAAAACCAGCGCATACTGATAGGGAAGAAGATCCAGCGAGGCCGCGAGCCGGAAACCGGCCTGCTCAAACTCCGACCTCACCTGGGCGGCGCTCAGCTTTTCCGCCGGCGGCGGGCCCACTGGTAGGTCCCCTTCCAGAAAGTCCACAACCACCACCTGCCCGCCCGGTGCCAAGTCGGTTTGTAGTCGCCGGGCGTAGTTCACACGGTCGGAGATGTGGTGCCAAGTGTTGCAGATGAAGATCAGGTCCGATTGTCTGTCGGGCAGGCGCGGATTGTCGCTGGAGGCTAGAATGGGGATCAAGTTCGACAGCGCCTCCTGGTCGGCTCGGTCTCGCAGGAAGACAGCCATGTTGGGCTCGATGTCAGACGCATAGACGCTTCCTCCCGGGGCCACCACCCGAGCGAAGCGAGCGGCGAAGTAGCCGGTCCCGGCTCCGATATCGGCCACGACCGCCCCCGGCTTCACTTCCAGCACCGCGATCAGCTCGTCGGGTTTCTGCCACTGAGCCCGCTCCGGCGATTCAAACAGAGCCTCGTAGCGCTCCACGTCGGCGAAGGAGTGCTCGCGGCGCTGCCCGGCGTGCGAGTGGGCGTTTCCCGGAGCTTGCAGGAGAGCTTCTGCGCCCGGCGCGAGCAGAAAAGCGCCTGCCAGGCTGAACAGCAGCGCAGCTACGACTTTCTTGCTCGTTGTCATGAAGTCTCCTTTTTTTCCAGAGAGGTTCCCGTCGCTCCACTACGTCTCGTGCTGATGACGAGCTTGTAGGCTGGGATCCCGGCCGCGAGTGTCAGCAGCGCCAGCAGGGAAGGCCCGGGGCTGTTCACCAAGGCCACGCCCAGGATCCACACCATCGCCACCAGGAAAAAGATGGGCACAACCGGGTAACCCCAGACCCGATACGGCCGCTCCCGGCCTGGCTGTCGACGCCGCAACAAGATTACACCCAGCACCGCCATCCAGGGGAAGATGCCCAGGGCGAAACCAATATAGGTCAGCAGTTGCTCGAACGTGCCGGTCAGAATCATCAGGCTGGCGAAGAACCCCTGGGCGGCCACGGCCAGCGCCGGAGTCTCGAAGCGGGGATGGATGCGAGCCGCGAAGCGGAAGAACAAGCCGTCGCGGGCCATGGCGTAGTACACCCGCGGCCCGAGCAGCACGTAGGCGCTGAGGGAGGAGAGCAGCGCCACGCTGATCAGCACTGATAGCCACATCGCCGCCCCGGCGCCAAACAGCCCCTCTGCCGCCGCGTGCCCAGTGGCGACAATGCCGCGAAGGGCTGCCGACGGCGCCGCGTAGAAGAAAAGACCGTTCACCAGCAAGTACACGGCCATCACGATCAGCGTGCCCAGGAGCAGGGAGCGCGGCAGGTTACGTCCCGGCGTCTTCAATTCCTC
>DATEUS010000026.1:0-3289 GCA_035282985.1 Candidatus Acidiferrales bacterium | reverse complement strand
TCCGCCTGACCGAGCGCCTGCTGGGCGGGGCGGTGAGGACCGAACCGCTCCCGGCCAATCTGGAGAAGATGCGCGGCACCCTGCGCTCGGCGCGCGACCTGGCCAAGCGCGACCAGGCGCAGATGGCGGAATCGCTGCTCCGCCAGGCTGAAGATAACCTGCGGGCCGTGCAGCAGTGGCTGGCGGTGGCCGACCTGGCCATCAGTCCCTTCGCCCTGCGGACCTTCCTGGAGAAAAGTCGGCCCGAGCCCGAGCTGCTGCGAGCCCTGATCCGCTACCTGCTCACCAAACAGCCCCACGCCGAAAGCGACCGCGACAAGCTCGACTACTTGCTGACCGCCTATTTCGCTCTCGGCGGCCCGCAGGAGGAATCGCTGGCGCGCGACCCCGAGGCGCTGCGCGGGGCGCTGGCCGAACTCTTCGTCGGCCTTGAGCCCGAGGGCGAACTCAGCGGCGTGGCGGAAGTGACCATGCACGAGCTGGAGTCGCTGATCGCCCTGCTGGAAGAGTTCAACGATTTCGACAAACTGGTGCAGGCGCGCATGGTCGAACGTGTCCGCGCCCTGAAGACCAACCTGGGTGTTGAGTTCTACCGCCCGCGGCTGCTGGCCACGATTATTCGCTTCAACCTTGCCTTCCGCCGACACTTCGAAGAGCTTTTCAGCGAGGAAGTGAATCACGTCCGTCGCATGACCCGGCGACTCATCGCCGAAGCCTGGGAACTGGTGCAGGCTATCGAGGCCGCCCATGAAGACTTGTCGTTGCCGGCGGGCAAGGCCAGAGTGACTGTGGCGCCCTTCGCCGTCGACGCCGCCGGCGAGGTTGGAGCCGGAGCCCGCTTGGGGCGGCCGCAGGAAGTCCGGGACGAACGCCCGCCCCTGGATCGGCTGATCGGCCGCGGGCAGGAGAAGAAGAAGGAACAGGAGCTTCGCGGCATCATCCACCGGCTGGCGCGCTTTCTGGAAAAGCTGCCGCAGGAACAGGCAGCGGCCAAGAAAGTGGTTTTCCGCTTGCGCCGGGGAGAGATGGCCCTCGAAGCTTGGGAGCGAGAGGCTTTTGCCGCCGCGGCCGTCACCGCCGCCCCTGAGAGCGCCGCCGCCATCCAGCAGACGCTGGGGGTAGTCGCCTGGATGGAAGAGGAACTGGCGCATTATGAGGAATCGCGGGAGGACCGTTACCTGTGGAAGGCCCACCTGGACGTTCTCGGCTACGCGGTCAAGCACGCGGTCAGGTTGCTGAGCGAGATCCGAGCCCTCTTCCGCAAAGGCGCGCCCGCTGGCGAAGCGGCCTGGTTCGATTCGCTCTTGCACACGGCGCTGCGACTGGGGACCAGCTTGAACCGCATCACCCCGCTGTTTGAGCCGCGCACCACCGCTTAGCCTGTTCTCCTCGTGCTATAGTCCCTGGCTGATGGCTGTTTCGCTCGATTCGTCTGTCTCCGTGCTGCTTGGCGTGGGGCCGCAGCGCGCGCACCACCTGGGGCAAAAGGGCATCGCCAGCGTCGAAGACCTGCTCTACTACCTGCCCTTCCGCTACGAAGACCGCATCCATTTCACCCGCATCGGCGACCTGCAGCCAGGACAGCTCGCCTGCGTGCAGGCGGAAGTGCTGACCGCCGGGCTGGTGCGGCTGCGCGGGCGCGGTCGGCGCGGCATTTTCCACCTCGCCGCCGGCGACGCCACCGGCGTGCTCTACGCCAAGTGGTTCTACGGCAACTACCTGGAGCGGGTTTTCCGTCCCGGACAGCGGGTGGTGCTCTACGGCAAGGTGGAGGAGGACCCCTACCGTCCGGGGCAGTTGCAGATGCTCCAGCCCCAGCACGAGATTCTCTCCGCCGGCCGCGAGCCCACGGACTCCACCGAGTCGGGGCGCATCGTCCCCATCTACGAAGCCGCCGGCCCCGTCACCTCGCGCGTTCTCCGCCGCCTGGTGTTTGAAGCCCTGCGGCGGCTGGCATCGCCGCTGCCCGACCACCTGCCAGCCGCGCTGCGTCAGCGCCACGGCTGGCCCGACCGCCGCACCGCACTCGAGCAGGCGCACTTCCCCGAGGCCGACACCGACCTGCGCCAACTGGAGGCTTTTCGCACCCTGGCGCAGCAGCGGCTGATCTACGAAGAGTTTTTCTTCTTGCAACTCGGCCTGGCGCTGCAGCGCCGCCGCATCCAGCGCGCTCCCGGCATTCCCTTCGCCCTCAACGACGCCATCCGCGAAGCCATCAAGAAAATCCTGCCCTTTCATCCCACCGCCGCCCAGAAGCGCGTGCTCAAGGACATCGCCGACGACATACAGAAGCCCGCGCCCATGAACCGGCTCTTGCAGGGCGATGTGGGCTCGGGCAAGACCATCGTGGCCTTTGAGGCCGCCATCATCGCTATGGAGAACGGCTACCAGGTGGCCTTGATGGCCCCCACGGAGATCCTGGCGCAACAACACTTTCTCTACGCCTGCCAGCGCTTCGCTCCTACGCCCTACCGGCTGGGCCTGCTGGTGAGCAACCTGCCGGCGAAAGACAAGCAGCAGACCCGCGAAGAGCTGGCTCAGGGCGATTTGGATCTGGTGGTCGGCACCCACGCCCTGCTGGAGAAAGACGTCGAGTTTCACCGCCTGGGGCTGGTCATCGTCGACGAGCAGCACCGCTTCGGGGTGATGCAGCGGCTGGAATTGATCCGCAAAGCCACCGCCGACCAGCCCCAGCCTCACGTGCTGGTGATGACCGCCACCCCCATCCCCCGCACCTTGGCCCTAACCCTCTATAGCGACCTGGAGATGTCAGTGCTCGACGAAATGCCGCCAAACCGCGGCCGAATCGAGACGCGCTGGGTGAGGGAGAGCGAGTCTGCCGGAGTCTGGAGCTTCGTGCGCAAGCAGGTGGCCGCCGGTCGCCAGGCCTACATCGTCTATCCGGTCATCGAGGAATCGAAGCAGGAGCTGAAGGCGGCTACCAAGGAATTCGAGCGCCTGTCGGCCGATGTATTCCGCGGGCTGCGGGTCGGTCTGCTGCACGGGCGGTTGAAGGGCGAGGAGAAAGAGGCGGTGATGAAGGAGTTCCACGCCGGCCGCGTGCAAATTCTGGTGGCCACCAGCGTGGTGGAGGTGGGCGTGGACGTCCCCAACGCCACCGTGATGGTCATCGAGCACGCCGAGCGCTTCGGCCTCGCCCAGCTCCACCAGTTGCGCGGGCGCATCGGCCGCGGGCGGCATAGCTCCTCCTGTTTCCTGATGACCCCGGCCGAAGTCGGCGAGGTGGCCCGCGAGCGCCTGGAGACGCTCACCCAAACCCAGGACGGCT
>DATEUS010000025.1:0-3867 GCA_035282985.1 Candidatus Acidiferrales bacterium | reverse complement strand
GTTCAACGGAAACACGCCGCCTGCCGACGTCTCACTCTAGCCCGATGACCACAACGCGTCGTCTGACGACCGAAGCACGTAGCTCGATGCCCGATCCGCGGCCGATGGCCGAAGCCCATAGCACGAAGCCTGTACCACGATCTTCGCGGACGCGTTCGTTTCAAGACCTGGAAGCCTGGCAGGTCTGCCGCGAGGTGCGCCAAAAAGTGAGCGGCCTCGCAAAACGGCTGCCGCCCAAGGAAAGGTTTCGTCTGGCGGACCAGCTTGTGCGGGCCAGCCGCTCAGCGACAGCCAACCTGGCGGAAGGGTACGGCCGCTACCAGTACCCTGACATGGTTCGTTTCGCCCGGCAGGCACGCGGTTCACTCTACGAAGTTCTGGACCACCTGACGGTCGCCCTAGATGAAGGGTACATAACCAAGGCCACGTTCGAAGAGGAGAGCGAGCGCGTCTTTCGGGCAATCCAGGTGGTTAACGGTTTCATTCGGTTTTTGCGCCGACGCCAGAAGGAGTCGGAGGATTAGCCCGATGCCCGATGCTCGTAGCCCGATGCTCGTTGCTCGACGTCTGCTTCGCTGGTTCGACCTGCACCGCCGCGACCTGCCCTGGCGACGGACGCGCGATCCTTATCGCATCTGGCTCGCGGAAATCATGCTCCAACAGACGCGCGTCCCCGTGGTCGTCCCCTACTACCGGCGGTTCCTCCGCGCTTTTCCCACGGTGGAGAAGCTGGCGCGAGCCCGACTCGACCAGGTGCTGCGCTTCTGGGCCGGACTGGGCTACTACCAGCGCGCCCGGTACCTTCATGCCGCGGCCAAGAAGATCGTCCGCGAACACGGCGGCCAATTTCCGACGACGCTCGAAGCCGCGCTCGCCCTCCCGGGCGTGGGCGCCTACACGGCGCGGGCGGTGCTGAGCATCGCCTACCGCCAGCCAGCAGCCGTAGTGGACGGCAACGTGGCCCGCACCCTGGCGCGGCTTTTCCGCTTGAAGGCCGCGGATGTGAACGACCGTGCTGCGCTGCAGCCGCTGGCGGACCGCCTCGTGTCCCGCCAACGCCCGGGCGACTTCAACCAGGCGCTGATGGAACTGGGCTCAATGATCTGTCTGCCGCGGATTCCCCGCTGCCAAGACTGCCCGCTAGAGAAAATCTGTCGGGCGCGCCAGGCGGGCATAGAACGGGAGATTCCGCTGCGACGGCGGCAACGCCCGCGCCCGCGGGTACGGCTAAATGTGCTGGTGCTGCGCCGGGACGGTCGCGTGCTGATTGTGCGCGAGCCGCGCGGGTATTTCTCCGGGTTGTGGCACTTTCCTTACACCTCCGATGTATGCACCGACAAGCTGGCCCAGAGGCTGGGAGCGAACGGAACGCGGGCACTGATGACGCTCACCCACGAGACGACCATGCGCGACCTGGAGTTGCGCGTTCACCTCGCTGACACCCGGCGGAACAGAATACCGACGGCGACCAATCTCCGATGGGTGCGGCCCGCCCAACTCCAGCGGCTGGGCGTCGGCGCCGCCACGCGCAAAATCGTCGCGCTGCTGGAGAAGGCAGCGGCAGACGGCGCTGATGAGGGCGGCGGTTAATGGTCACACCGAAACTGTGAAAGCCTTGCTTCAGGCGGACGCCGACGTCAACGCCGCGTATGACTATGGCCGGACAGCTTTGACGTTGGCGGCAAGGGAAGGCCGCACCGAAACCGTGAAAGCCTTGCTGGCCGCAGGCGCCAACCTGAACGCGCGCACTCCTGATGGCAGCACAGCTCTAAAATTCGCCAAGGAGGGTAAGCACAGAGAAGTTGTCAAGCTTCTGGAGAAGGCAGGAAAAAAGAAATGACCGACGCGGGTAGAGAGCGCCGCGCCGGTCGTCAAAGCGTTCCTCTACCGCCGCCACCCGCAAGATCGCCAGCGCGTTGGACAGCGGGGTGAGGGGTGACATTGGGCCAGAAGGAAACGTAAAATAGCGGACAACCATGAGCAGTAGGGGGCCCACCTCAGCCAGCGCCGTTCACCGCTATTTTGAGATTTCCCTTTTTCTGCTGGTGACGGTCGGCTTCCTGGCCCTGGCGTCGACCGGCCGGCTGGACATCTTCTCACTGCTGCTGGTGAGCGCGGCGCTGGTTGTCAAAGCGCTGCGCTATCAGCGGCACCGCGAGCCGGAGCTTTCCCCACAGACGGTGAAGGCCCTCACCGTGCTCTACTTCGTTTTCTACGGGGTGGACTTCGCCCTGCTGGCCGGGGGCTGGCCCGACGGGCTGATTCCCGCCACCACGCGCCTGGTGCTGTTCATAGCGGTGGTGAAGCTCTTCTCAGCGCGCAGCAACCGCGACTACCTGTGGCTGGCGCTGATCGCCTTTATGGAGATTCTGGCGGCGGCGACGCTGACGGTCGATACCACCTACCTGGTCTTTTTCTTCCTCTTCCTGGTGCTGGGCATTTCCACCTTCATCAGCTACGAGATCAAGCGCGGCACCGAGACGGCGCAGACGGCACCGCTGCCGGCAGGCTCGACGGCGGGCCGGCGGTTGGAGCGCTCGCTGCTGCTGACGTCGCTCATCGTCGCTGTCGCCACCCTGGTGCTGGCCACGGGTCTGTTCTTCATCCTGCCCCGCTTCACCACCGGCTACCTGAGCGCTTACGGCTCGCAGCCCGAGCAGATTACCGGTTTCACCAACGAAGTCGCCCTGGGGGACATCGGCAGCATCAAGCTCAATCCCGCGGTGGTGATGCGCATTCGCGCCGAAGAGGGCGACCCACAGCAGCTCGAAGGGTTGAAGTGGCGCGGCGTGGCCCTGACCCGCTTTGACGGCCACCGCTGGTACACCCATTTCAGCGAAGCGCGACAGGTCCTGCGCCCGTGGGGCGAACGCTTCAACCTGCCGGTGGAGCAGTTCCGGGACTTCCCCCTGCGCGGCGAGCTACCCCGGCGTGGCGCCCGCTACCGGGTGCTCCTGGAGCCGATTTCGGCCGGCACACTCTTTGCTGCCGCGGTGCCGGTGGAGATTCGCGGACGTTTTCGCCGCTTGTGGGTGGACGAGAACGGCGCGCTCACCTATTTCCAGGCCGGCTACGGCCAGGTGGGCTACGACGTTTTCTCCGACGTCGCTGTGCCGCCGCCCGAGCTGCTGCGCGCCGCTCCCGCCGAGTACCCGCTCCCGATGCGCGAAGTCTATCTGGAAGTGCCTCCTCTCGACCCACGGGTCGGTGAACTCGCCCGCAGCCTGACTGCTGCTTTTGATAATCCCTACGACAAGGCCCGCGAGTTGGAGCGCTACTTCCGCACCCAGTTCGGCTACACGCTGGAAATGCCCTCCGAGCCCCAGGACGACCCCATTGCCCACTTTCTCTTCGAGCGCCGGAAAGGCCACTGCGAGTACTTCGCCGCCTCGATGACGGTTCTACTGCGCAGCCTGGGCATCCCCGCCCGGATGGTGAACGGCTTCCTGACCGGCGAGTACAACGAAGTCGGCGGGAACTACATCGTCCGCGCGCAGGACGCCCACAGTTGGGTGGAGGTTTTCTTCCCCGGCGTCGGCTGGGTGGAGTTCGACCCCACGCCGCCCGACCCCAATCCGCGCCGACAGACCTGGTGGACCACGGCCCAACACTACTTCGACGCTTTCGATCTCTGGTGGGACGACTGGGTCATCAACTACGACGAATTGCACCAAGTGCAGTTGGCCCGCAACCTCCGCGACACTCTGCGCTGGGCCAGCCGGGGCCGCTACTGGTTCCGGGAAAAACGCCGCGAACTCACCGCCGGGATTCACCGGTTAGGCGACCGCATCATAGACAGCCCCTACGCCTTGCCGGTGGGCCTGGTGCTGCTGCTGGGGATTGTTCTGGCGTGGCGGGGCCGCCGGC
>DATEUS010000024.1:0-10654 GCA_035282985.1 Candidatus Acidiferrales bacterium | reverse complement strand
GCCGCCCATTTCAGTGCGTACCCAGCCGGGGGAGACGGAGTTGACCAGGATGTTGAATTCGCGGACTTCGGCGGCCAGGACGCGGGTGAGGGCGTTGAGCGCCACCTTGGAGAAGCGGTAGGCGGGCCAGCCGCCGGTCATGGAAGCGAGCTGGGCCATGGTGGTGGAGACGTTGACGATGCGGCCGTAGTTGTGCGCGCGCATCATGGGCAGAAAGGTTTGGACCAGGCGCAGGGGCCCGAGAAGGTTAGTTTCCATCGAGGCACGCACGAGTTCGGTGTCGACCGTGGCAACGTCGTTGCGGGCTTCGGTGTCGTGGTAGAAGGCGGCGTTGTTGACCAGGACGTCGAGCCGGCCCCACTGGCGGCGGACGAAGACTTCGAGGCGAGCGACCTGCTGGGGGTCGGTGACGTTGAGGGTGCGCGGGGTGACGTCGAGCTTTTCTTCTTGCAGGGCAGCGGCGGCCTGCTCGACGGCCGCCGGGTTGCGCCCCGTGAAGATAACCGCCAAGCCTTTGCGGGCCAGTTGCCGGCAAACCTCGTAACCGATGCCACGATTGGCGCCGGTGACGAGAGCGATGCGATGAGCTTTGTCAGCGCGAGCCATGGCCGTTGCGGAGGATCTTAGCCAACAACTTGCCCGTATGGGACGCTTTGGCCCGCGCCACTTTTTCGGGGGGGCCTTGGGCGACGATGTGGCCGCCGGCGTCGCCGCCTTCGGGGCCGAGGTCGAGGATCCAGTCGGCGGTTTTGATGACGTCGGGGTGGTGCTCGATGATGATGACAGTGTTGCCGAGGTCGGCGAGGCGGTTGAGGACGCCGAGGAGCTTCTTGACGTCGTCGAAGTGCAGGCCGGTGGTGGGCTCGTCGAGGATGTAGAGGGTGCGGCCGGTCTGGCGGCGGGAGAGCTCGCGGGCCAGCTTGATGCGCTGGGCTTCGCCGCCGGAGAGTGTAGTGGCGGACTGGCCAAGCTGGAGGTAGCCGAGGCCGACGTCTTCGAGCGTTTGCAGCTTGGCTTCAATCTGGGGAATGTTCTCGAAGACCGGGCGCTGGTCGGAGACGGTGGTTTCCAGCACGTCGGCAATCGAGAGGCCCTTGAACTTGACCTGAAGCGTCTCCTGGTTGTAGCGGCGGCCGCGACAGACCTCGCAGGTGACGTAGACATCGGGGAGAAAGTTCATCTCGATGCGGCGCAGGCCGTCGCCCTGGCAGGCTTCGCAGCGCCCGCCCTTGACGTTGAAGCTGAAGCGCCCGGCGCGGTAGCCGCGCTCGCGCGACTCCGGCACCATCGCGAACAGCTCGCGGATGGGGGTGAAGACGTTGGTGTAGGTGGCGGGGTTAGAGCGGGGGGTGCGGCCGATGGGGGCCTGGTCGATGACGACGACTTTGTCGAGGTGCTCCGCGCCGCGGACGGCTTTGTGGGCGCCGGGCTCTTCCAGCGCGCGGTAGAGCGTGTGGGCGAGGGCGCGGTAGAGGATGTCGTTGACCAGGGTGGATTTGCCAGAGCCGCTGACGCCGGTGACGCAAGTGATGAGGCCGAGGGGAAAGCGGGCGTCGATGTTCTTGAGGTTGTGGTGGCGGGCGCCCTCGACGCTGAGGAACTTGGCATTGGTGGGGCGGCGCTTTTCGGGGATGGGGATGCGGAGCTTGCCGGCAAGGTAGCGGCCGGTGAGGGAGTCGCCGTGGGCGGCGATGCGGCGGGGCGGGCCCTCGGCGACCAGGAAGCCGCCGTCGGTGCCGGCGCCGGGGCCAAGGTCAATGACGTGGTCGGCGCGGCGGATGGTGTCTTCATCGTGCTCGACGACGATGACGGTGTTGCCGAGGTCGCGCAACTCCTCGAGGGTGGCGAGCAGGCGGGCGTTGTCGCGGTGGTGGAGGCCGATGGAAGGCTCATCGAGAACGTAGAGGACGCCACGGAGGCGCGAGCCAATCTGAGTGGCCAAGCGGACGCGTTGGGCTTCGCCGCCGGAGAGGGTGGCGGCGGAGCGGTCAAGCGAAAGGTAGCCGAGGCCGACGGCCAGCATGAACTCGAGCCGCTCGCTGATTTCGCCGATGAGGCGGTCGGCAATCTGTCGTTGGCGCGGGGTGAGCGAGCGGGCAATCTTCTTGCTGGTTTTCAGCGAGTCGGCGACCGACTGGCCGGTGAACTCGTCGATGGAGACGCCGCCCACGCGCACGGCCAGGAACTCCGGGCGGAGGCGCTTGCCGCGGCAGGTGGCGCACTCGCTGGCCGACATGAATTGTTCGAGCCACTCGCGGGCGTCTTCGGAGCGAGCGTCCTCGTAGTTGCGGCGGAGAAGTTGGAGGATCCCCACAAACCCTCGCCGGCGCAGGCCGCGTCGGGTGGCACGTGCATGAGTGGAGCCGTAGAGAAGAAGATTCTGGATGCGGCGAGGGTAGTCCTCGAAAGGAAGGCTGGGGTCGAAGCCGTGGACTTCAGCGGTGTGCTCGACCAGGCGCTGGAAGTAGGCGGAGCCGCCGCCGGGGCCGAGGCCGCCTTCGAAGAGAGGCTTGGACCAGTCGGTGATGACTTTGCCAGGGTCGAAGTCGTAGCGGGAGCCGAGGCCGTGGCAGTCGGGGCAGGCGCCGTAAGGAGAGTTGAAGGAGAAGCTGCGGGGCTCGAGTCGCGGGACGTTGATACCGCAGTCGGCGCAGGCGAGGCGGTCGGAGTAAAGCTCTTCGGGGCCGTCAACGACGGCGACGGTGACGAGGCCACCGGCGAGCTTGAGGGCGGTGTCGAGCGAGGCCTCGAGGCGCTTCTCGATGCCGGGCTTGACCAGGAGGCGGTCGACAACGACTTCGATGGTGTGGTTGCGGCGGCGGTCGAGGCGGATGGGCTCGTCGGCGGCGGCGGAGGAGTCGAGCGAGCGCAGGGCGCCGTCAATGCGGGCGCGGGTCCAGCCCTGGCGGGCGAGCTGCTCGAGCTGCTTGCGGAACTCGCCTTTGCGGCCGCGAACGATGGGGGCGAGAATCATAATGCGCGGAGCCTCGCCGTTGGCCGGCGTTTCCATCTCCATAATGGTGCGGACGATCTGGTCGGTGGTCTGGCGGGCGATGGGTTGGCCGCAGCGGGGGCAGTGGGGGACGCCGATGGAACTGTAGAGCACGCGGAGGTAGTCGTAGATTTCGGTGATGGTGCCGACGGTGGAGCGCGGGGAGCGGGAGGTGGTTTTCTGCTCGATGGAGATGGAGGGGGAGAGGCCCTCGATGGAGTCGACGTCGGGATGCTCCATCTGATCGAGGAACTGGCGAGCGTAGGCGGAGAGCGACTCGACGTAGCGGCGCTGGCCCTCGGCGTAGAGGGTGTCAAAGGCCAGCGAGGACTTGCCGGAGCCGCTGATGCCGGTGACGACGGTGAGGGTCTGGCGGGGGATGGTGACGTTGATGTTCTTCAGGTTGTGGGTACGCGCCCCGCGGACGGTGATGTGGTTGATTGGCATGCGTGTCTCGCGACCCGTGCCCCGTGAGAAGAGCAAGACAGAGGCCCACAGCGGGGCTCAGGCACACGAGTCGAACCTACCAGGATAGCGCGGGGCGGAAAGGTTGGTCAAGCGGGGACATAGGAAGAAAAAGGCCACCGCAGAGGCGGTGAGGACGCAGAGGAACGCAGAGACAGAGAGACAAAATTTCACCACAGAGGCACAGAGGACACAGAGAAAGGCGGAGATAGGGAGGCTGCGAGGAACGCAAAGGTGCTGGGGAACGGACCCACCGCAGAGGCGCCCTTCGGCTTCGCTCCCTTCGGCGAAGCTCAGCCTCTACGCTTCGCTCCGACAGGGTCTCCGCCTGCCTGCCGCAGGCAGGCTTCGCTCCGAAAGAGGACACAGAGGAAGGCAGAGGCAGAGAGGCATAGAGGCAACGAAGCAAAGAAGCAAAGAGGCAGCGAGACAGAGAGGAGGGCAAAGGGGCGGGGGCGGTGTGGTAGGATGGCAGCAAGGGTCAGGGGGACAGGGTCGGCGGGGAAGGAGCAGATGAATGAAGGGTAGTTCCGCTCTTATTTTGGTTCTCGTGGCGGCGTTGATGGTGGCGCGATGTAGCCGCGAGGCGGCGCAGGCGCCGACGCAAGCGCAGAAGTGGACGGTGAAAGGGAAGATCGTGGAAGTGAACGCTGCCGGGCAGGTGGTGACGATTGACCACCAGGACATCCCCGGGCTGATGGCGGGGATGACGATGGGCTTCCGGGTCGACAATCCCGCCATCCTGGAAGCCATCAGTGCCGGCGACGCGGTGGAATTCGACCTGGAGCAGAAGCCCGAGGGGCTGACGGTCACGGGGCTGCGCAAGATTGACCCGGCGGCGCTGGAGGAGAGCGGCGAGCCGCAGAGCTACCGCGACGAGGGCACGGTGGTGCTGGTGAGCCACAAGGTGGGGGCGGTGCTGCTGAAGCACGACGGGGCCGGGGCGCTTCCGCGGGGCGAACTGGTGCTGCCGGTGGTGCCGGCGTCGCAGCTTGAAGGGTTGAAAGACGACACGCCGGTGGAGTTCACGCTGACAATGCGCAAGGACCAGTTGGTGGTGAGCGAGCTGAAGCGGCGGACGAAGTAGAGTTCGCGGCTAAAGCCTGTTGCACAACCTGTCTCCCGTGAGGCCTCAAGGGCTAACAGGGTGCTGAAAAACAGAACGGCACGGAGGCGGGCCTCAGGGTCAAAGAAGCCTCAGGGGCTAAAGCCCGGATTCTTCCGCTGCTGTTCGGCACGGCTTCCTTCGACTTCGCTCAGGACGAGCAAGCCGTGCCCTTCCGACCCGAGCCGAGAACCGGTTTCTTAGCACCCTGAGAAAGAACGTGTGTCCTCGACAAGGCCCTGATCCGGCTACACTGTTGTGCGCGGGCAGACATGAATGTCTGGCCCACCGGGGCAGGGCAGGCAGGCCCTGACCCGCCACGAGCAGGTTGTGCCATAGGTTCTACGTTCTTGAAGAGGACGCCTGAGGAGGTTGCCATGAAGGTGAAACGGGGAGTGGTGTGTTTGCTGCTGACGTTGGCGGTTGCCGGTGAAGCGGTGACAGCGCGGGCGGCGGAACCGCTGCCGACGATTGCGGAGCGAACGGCGGGGCTGGAGTGCCAGGCGGGCTTCCTGCCGATCTGTTGGGACGCGCGCGAGGGCAAGCTGCTGCTGGAGGTCAACCGCTTCAATGAAGAGTTTCTGTATATCAGCTCGCTGGCGACGGGGGCGGGGTCGAACGCGCTGGGGTTCGACCGCGGCCAGACGGCGCAAGCCCTGGTGCGGTTCGAGCGGGTGGGGCCGCGGGTGCTGCTGGTGGAAGTGAACACGCGCTATCGCGCGCAGAGCGAGAACGCGGCGCTGGCGCGCGGGGTGGAGGAGCAGTTTCCGGTCTCGGTGCTGCGCGGCTGGACGGTGGAAGCAGAAGAAGGCGGGCGGGTGCTGGTGGATGCAACCAAGTTCTTCCTGCGCGACGCGTTGTCCGTGGCGGCGCGGTTGAAGCAGGCCGGGCAGGGCGACTGGGCGCTCGACAGCGCTGACCGCAGCGCGCTTTACCTGCCGCGGACGAAGGCCTTTCCCCGCAACACCGAGGTGGAGGCGTTGTTAACGTTTGCCAGCGACAACCCGGGGCCGCTGGTGCAGCAGGTGGCGCCCGACGGACGGTCGCTGACCGTGCGCGTGCATCACTCTTTTGTGGCGCTGCCGGAGCAGCCGTACCGCCCGCGACGGTTCGATGGGCGCGTAGGCATCCTCTCGCTACGGTTCAACGACTACGCGCAGCCGCTGGACGCGCGGCTGGAGCAGCGCTGGATTGTGCGCTGGCGGCTGGAGAAGGCCACGCCGGGGGCGACGGCGAGTCCGCCGGTAAAGCCGATGGTGTACTACCTCGACCCGGCGATGCCGGAGCCGATGCGCAGCGCGGTGCGGGAGGGGGCGTTGTGGTGGAACAAGGTGTTTGAGGACGCCGGTTTTCTGAATGCGTTTGAGGTGCGCGACCTGCCCGTGGGAGCGGATCCAATGGACGCGCGCTATTCGATTATCCAGTGGGGACACCGGGCCGACCGCGGCTGGTCGTGGGGCGAGGGGATTGCTGATCCGCGCACGGGAGAGATTCTCAAGGCGGTGGTGTTCATGGACTCGCACCGGATGCGGACGGACTACAACCTGTGGGCCGGCATGGCCAAGGGAACCGGCCAGAGCGGGCGGATTCAGAACGAGTGCTACGCCGGGGCGTGGGGGTTGCCGGACTGGGTGGCGGAACTGGACCCAAAGACGACGCCGGAGGAGTTCGTGCTGGCGCGCGCGCGGCAGTTGGCGGCGCACGAAGTGGGGCACACGCTGGGGCTGGCGCACAACTTCGCCGCCAGTACCTACGGGCGGGCGTCGGTGATGGACTACCCGGCGCCGCTGGTGAAGTTGACGGCGGGTCAGGTGGATCTCTCTGAAGCCTATGCGCCGGGGCCGGGGGTCTACGACCGCTTCGCCATCCGCTACGCTTACTCCGTCTTTGCGCCAGCGGAGCAAGAGGCGCAACTAAAGCGGCTGGTGGAGGAAGGCTTGCGGGAGGGCATTCTGTTCTTGACCGACGAGGACGCGCGGCCGGCGGCGGCCTCGGACCCGCGCGCCAACCTGTGGGACAACCGCGCCAGCGCGGCAGCGGATTTCCATCAGTCGGTGGCGGTGCGGCAGGCGCTGCTGGAGAAGTTCAGCGCGGCGGCGATCAAAGAAGGCGAGCCCCTGGGATTGCTGCAGGAGCGGCTGGCGCCGGTCTACTTCCACCATCGTTTTGCGTTGGAGGCGCTGGTGAAGGAGATTGGAGGGATGGAGTACGTCTACGCGCTGCGGGGCGACGGGCAGGAGCCGACGCGGCTGATCGACCCGGAGCGGCAGCGGGAGGCTTTGGAGTTGGCGCTGGAAGCGCTGAAGCCAGAGGCGTTGGCACTGCCGGAGTCAGTGCTGGTGCAACTGGCGCCGCCGGCGCACGGCTACGAGGTGAATCCGGACTACGGGTTCAAGTCGAATACCTGGCCGGCGTTCGACGAGCTGGGGGCGGCGCGGACGCTGGCGACGATGATTGTCGACGGGGTGCTGAACCGGGAGCGGGCGGCGCGCCTGGTGGCGTTTGCGGGCCGGCAGGAAGAAGCGCTGACGTTGGACGAAGTCCTGGAGTCGCTGGTGGACGCCACCTGGGGACAGCCCTGGCCGGCGGAGGCGCGGCAGGCGGCGCTGCAGCGGGTGGCGCAGCGAGCGGTGCTCGACCGCTTATTGGCGTTGGCGGCTGACAAGGAGGCGACGGTGGAAGTGCGAGCGGTGGCGGAGTGGGCATTGACAGGGCTGCTCGATGATTTGAAGGATCAGGAGAATCCCGACCCGGTGGGGGAGGCGATGCGGCAACTGGCGGAGCGGGACATCACGCGGTTCCTAAACCGCACGGCGGAGGCGACGGAAGGGTCGAAGGCGTTGGAGGCGCCGGCGGGGAGTCCGATCGGGCATTAGCCACAGAGCCACAGAGACACAGAGCCTGGGCAAGCGGACGTGCTGCCGCGAGTAGCCATGGCAATGGCGGCAGACAGGAAGTCTGCCCCACCACCCATACAGGGGAGCTATTCGGAAACCACCAAGAGGAAAGGCTTGGACTGGGAGGGTGGGGCGTCGGGGGTTTCGAGTTCAATCCAGGTGAAGGCAGCGCTGGTGGCGGAGCCGCCGCCGCTGACTGACGACCAGCAACGCATCCGCAAGTCAGAGTAGTCGGAGATGGCGTCGGCTTCGCCGGCGGCGAGAGTGTAAGTGTGGGTGGTGTAGGTGGTGCCGAGGTTCGTTAGGGTGCGGACGGGGCTGATGGCTGTCGTGCCCTGGTAGAGGCGGCAACTGACGTCGAGGGTGCGGCCGCCGGTTTGCTTCTGGGCGCGGAAGCGGAGGGTGTGGCCGGAGGAGGTTTGCGGATCGCTGAGGGCGCTGAGCCGGACCTCGAAGCCGGTGCCGTCGGACTCGACGGGGTTGTTGGCGCTGAGGATTTCGGTGGTGTCGTCGTCGGCGGTGACGTCGTCGAGTTTTTCCCAGAGCGGAGTAGTGGTGTAGAGGCCGGCGGAGACGTCGGCGCTGGGGCGGGCGAATTGAGCCGCCGCGAGCGGCGACGCCACTAGAAAATAGAAAAGAGAAAACAGAAAGCCGGAAAAGGGGAGGCCGAGTTTCAATTTTCTAGTTTCCATCTTTGTGACTCCTCAGGGAAAGCAGGTTCCTCGCTTACTCCCTCGCTATCGCTCGTGACTCGCTCGGAATTACAGGGAGGGTGAATGATTGCGCATGGCTCGTCTCATTGAGAAAGAAGAGAAATCACAGATTTGAGATTGCAGATTTGAGAAGTGTCCTTGCGAGTATCCAGTCCCCATTCTTACTGCTCCTCAGGAAAAGCAGATTCCTCGCTCCGCTCGGAATGACAGAGCGCGCGACGGCGCGCCTACTCGAGTGCGAGCTAGTCGACGGTGTACTTCATGGCGACGTTGAGGCGGCGGAGGCCGGCGCCCACGCTGACGGTGACGTGGTCGAGGTTGTGGCCGACGGCGAGGGCGTTCTCGCCGGCGACGAAGCCGGTGGTGGTGGCGCCGGCGGTGGAGCAGGCGAGGTCGGAGCTGAGAATGTTGGCGGGGGAGCCATCGTCGCGCTGGAGGTTGATGGAGGCGGAGCCGGCGTTGATCTCGCAGTAGACCTCGGTGAGGGTGAGGGCGCGGCTGCGGTTGGGGAAGAGGGAAGGAACGTCGAGGGTGTTGGGCAAGTCAGTGGCGGGGTCGAAGAAGCTGTAGGTGATCTGCAGAGTCTTGTTGGCGGTGGCGAGGTCAGAAGAGGAAACCACGCCGTCGGAAATCATGGCGCTGGAGACGTTGGCGCAAGTGGGAGCGGCGTCGTCGTTGAGCGCGGTGACGATTTGATTGGTGCAGGAGCCGGTCCCTGAAGCCGCCCCGCTTGATTGCACAAAGTTGGTGCCGTCGCCGCGCAGGTAGCGGCCCGTAGTCGCCCCGTTGGAGATGCGGTAGCCGGTGCTGGTATCTACCGGCCCCCCAAAGAGCGACCGGGCCGTGCCCGCGGTCCTGATGGCGTAGTTAGTCGCAGCGGCGGTCTGGGCCTCGATGTTCAGCCCAATCCCGGTAGTCATCGTGGCGCTGCCACCCTTGGCATGGGAAGCGATATTGACTCCATAGGCGGTGCCGACAGAAGCCGTACCAGTAACATTCACGCCAAAGGCATTCAGGTTTACCGCACTCGTCGCCGTGCCCGCATCCACCTGGGTATAACCGACTACCCCGGTTAGAACTGAGGTTGTCCCGCCGCTGCCAGTTTGGTAGGCGTCGCCTTCAATTGCAGTGGCGACGCCTCGCGTACCTGCCGTGTGCGTGGCCTCGACCGCATGGATCGAGCCATAGATGCTATTGGTAGTGTTGTCCTGCATCGCGGTGGCGAGGGCGTAATTCTTGGAGGCACTGGCACGGTTCAGGTAAGCGGCGATGTTCTCCGCCAGGTCGAGGTAAGAGCCACCGATAAGCGCGCTGAAGCCCGAGCGGTCGTCGCCCAGATGCAGATTCCACTTGCCGCTGTCAAGCGCCGCCGTGTTCTGGATGAACAGGTTGTCCACCTGAGCATCGGCAGCGCGGATCGCCGCTAGCACCCCCCCGGTGGGGTTGCCTGTCTGCTGGCGAATCAAAAATTGGTTGCCAGTGGTGAACGCCGACTCGAAAGAAAGGGTGAAGGTCTCGGCGGTGTTGTTGCTCAAGTAGGAGGTTGCGGTATCGGCGGTGTTGGCCAACGCTTGCCAGGCGGGTGTCCCGCCCGAGTCGTTGTCCGCCGCGCAGCCCCAGGTGCCGCCGCTGGCGGTCCACTTGAGGAGCTGGCCGTTGGCGCAGCCTTGCAGGAGGGCCAGTTTGTCGCTGGAGGCGCCGGCGAATTCGAGGCCGGCGTTACTGGACGTGGCGCCGACGCCGTCTTGAACACTGAGCAGAGCCAGTGCCAGGGTGCGATCGGCGCTGAGGTCGCCGCCGCCGGAGAGGCCGTTGCCGGAGAGAATCTGTCGGGAGCGGAGCACAACCGGGGTGCCGGCTTGCTGGAGCGTGCCGGTGGAAAGGTTGAAGACTCCGTCGCCGAAGGTGAGCACCGGGTCGGCGCCGGCGGAGGCGTTGAAGGTCCAGGTGAAGCCGGAGCCGCTGCCAAAGGTGGCGGTGCCGAGGTCGGAGAAGAGCAGGTGGGCGGAGAGGTTGTTGGGAGTGAGGGTGTCTTTCTGCCAGCGGACGTTGACGGCGTTGGCGGGGGCGGCGGGCGTAGCGTTGTCGAAGTCGGCGTCGGTGGCGGAGGTGCTGTTGACGGAGATGTTGTCGCCGCCGCTGCCGCCGCCGAGGTCGTCTTGGCACTGAAACTGGCTGGTGGAGGCGTTGTACTTGAGCACTTGGCCGTCGGCGCAGGGCGAGGGGCGGGTGACTTTGCTGGCCATCGAGCCCGGGTCCTGGGCCGACAGGCAGAGAGAAACTCCCAGGAGAGCGGTAACGGCCACGAAGGGCGAGAGAGCGGTGGGGCGGCGGCTGCCGCGAGGCAGAGGAGGCAGAGGAAAAACAGATTCCTGCCTCGACTTTCGCTCGGCATGGTCCCTCGGCTCTCGCTCGGGATGGTGAGGGAAAGTCGAACCATGAGCGTGAGTCGAACCATCGCCTTCGCCCCCGCTGAGCGGGG
>DATEUS010000023.1:0-3261 GCA_035282985.1 Candidatus Acidiferrales bacterium | reverse complement strand
GGATGGCCTACAAGAAGCTGCACTACGCCAGCACGGGCAAGTCCGCTCCCAACGACGTGCCGTAGTTCTCGCCCGCAGAAGCAACCAGCAGCTATGACGTCGTTTTCCCCGGCAGGAAACACATAGGAATATCTCGTGCGGTGCGCAGGCCCGGCTTGGCTTCGACGATGGCGGGAATGCAGTTGACCGCCACAGCGGCGGTGGCCAAGTCGCCGTGGATGCCCCCGGGCACGGTGAGCCTGAGGTTGGGTTCGCCGGTCAACTCCACGCTGTCGCTGGGCGCCTCGGCCCCCACGTACATTTGCAGCTCCAGGTAGACCTTGTCCCGGCCGCCGCTCTGCCCGCGCGCAATCTGGTGCACACCGGCCACCTGCCCGGGCGCCACCGCCAGGTATTCGGTCTGTACAGGCTTCTTGGCCACCACGGGCTGGATGGATTCGGTAATCTCGTCCACCGCCAGGCCCAGCCCGTCGGCCACCATTGCCACCGACTCCGGCAGGCCGTGATGCTTGATGACGCCGGCGGCCACCTGACGGTTGAATTCCTCCACGCTCATGCCGGCGCCGATTTTCTTCTGCAAGGGCAAACGTCGCTTGGCGGCATCGACAATGCGGACGGCGCGGGCCGAGTCCACGCGCACGGCGGCCGCAGCTAAGGTCAACACCAGCTTGTCCATGGTGAAGCCCGGGTTGACGCCCGTTCCCACCAGGGCGACCTGATGCTCGCGCGCGCAGCGGTCAAGGCGCTGGCTAAGCTCGGGGTGTTTGCGGAAGGGATAAGCCAGTTCTTCGCAGGTGGAGACGATGTGGATACCTGCCTCCAGACACTGGAGCAACTGATCCGCGACTTCCTCCAGATAGGAAGAGGTGCAGTGAACCAGGACATCGGCGCCGGCTTGCAGCACCGGACCGGCATCACGACTGACTACCACGCCCAACTGGCGGCCGGCCTCGGCTACTTCGCCCAGGTCCCGGCCCGCCTTGGCGGGGTCGATGTCAACTGCGCCCACGATCTGCAGAGCTGGTTTCTCCAAGATCAGGCGCACGATGCGCGCCCCAATCGGACCGACACCATACTGGATAACGCGGAGTGGCCGCTGCATGGCTATCACCTCGAGTGCTTCGCTGACTGGGTGAAGTAATCGGCCAGGTAGTTGGAGAACGCCTTGCTCAGCCGCGTGGTCGCCGGGCCGGGCGCCTGCGGGACCCGGTGGTCTTCAATCTGGCTCACGGGGAGGAGTTCCCTTGAGGTTGAGGTAATGAAAACCTCCTCGGCCTCGTACAGCTCTTTCACGCTGAGAGCCTTTTCCTGGATTGGCAAGTTAGCTTGTCCTCCAGTTTCCAGCAGTACTTCGCGCGTTACCCCCGCCAGGCAGCCCGAAGACAGAGGCGGCGTGGTCACCCGCCCACCGTGCACACAGAACAGATTGGCTGCCGTGCATTCAGTCAACTCGCCGCGCTCGTTGAGCAGAATCACTTCGTCGAACCCGCGCCGGCGCGCCTGGTCCAGACTCCAGACATTGTGGAGCCAGGAGATTACCTTTGTGCCCGCCAGCGGGTGGGCGGCGTGGCGCCCGTTCTCCTGGAGAGCCAGCTTGGTGGGGGAGGGAAAGACGGGCAAGTCATTGGTGAAGATGAGCAGGTCGGTGGGTGGGCAGGGCTCATCGCTGCACCAGAAACCCGCTTTGTTGTTGACAAAGTAGATGCGGGCGCAGCCCTCCGACACTGCATTGGCCTCGATTACCTGGCGCAGCGCCTCAGCCACGGCCTGGGAGGAAAAATCAAAAGGGAGGTGAATCCGCTCCGCATCCCTGTGAAGGCGGCTCCAGTGGCGCTCGAAGGCGAAGGCTTGCCCCTCATAGATCCGAATCGTCGTAAAAATGCCCCAGCCGCTGAGAAGGCCCGCCTGTCCGGGCGAGAGGCGCACCTGGGCGAGGGGAAGGACTTTGTCGTTGTGAAAGACATGTTTGTGCATCTCTCTCTCCGTCGCCTGGCAACAAGACTGGCGTTCTCACCAGCCGGGCCATAACGCCGCCCGGCCCGACCGGCAGTTATTTAGTCTCTGCCTCGAGCAAATAGCTCCCTGTATTCTGACGTCGTTCAAACCCGACGATGGCGTAGCCCTGCTTCAGCCAAGGCTCGAGCTGCTCTTCCACCTCGACGTGAATTTTCTCTACGACAACCGGGTCGGTTTTTCTTCCGTTGCCAATGGCAATGGGCACGTGAACCTGGGCACCGCGAGCCGCGGGCCGAGTTCTCTGTCCTTTCAGGGCAGCTTCTACTCGCGGCGTTCGCAGCCACCACTCCGCCACCAGGCGGACAGGCGACAACCCGGCCGGCCGGGCAACGGTCGAGTCACCGTAATGGCCGTGCTCAAGGCGCCGCACCACAGCGCCCAGGCCTTCGATGTTGAAGTAGGCCTCCTCCACCGCCAGTGGGTCGAAGGTCCATTCCAGCAGGTCGAATCCCCGCGCCAAGGCATCGTCGCGCTGTGCGAGCCTCAACCGTCGCCGGACGTCCAACTGCTCATAGGCGGGCAATACTCCGGTCATGTGGGAGTAGAGATAGCTCTGTCGTTGGCGGTAGCCCGGCGAGGCGAGGGCGAAGCCGATCATATCCGCCCCGTCGAAAACGCCCAGGAGATGCCCGCCAACCTTCACCGCCACTACATAGATCTCTTTCGGCACCAGGTCGCGGTCCGATGAGCCCCAGATGAGGCGCTGGAGCTCGACGCAGCGGCCGAATTCTTCCAGGGTGGAGCAGGCGCGGATTCGAATCGAGTCCGGGGTCATCTCGTTCCTTGCGGAGTCCTGCCCGGTGACTCTCGTTGCGCGGAGGACGGGCAGGGAAGCGTCCACCGAAGGGTTCATCTTAGGTCGCGTCCTCGCGGCAAGTCAACGCGGCGGCCGCCTGGCGCGCCCTCGCTGCCGACGCTTTTTCTCTTTGTGCAAGGGAGTGAAGCGCGCGCCGAGCGCTGTCAGTTCAGCCTCGCTTAACACCGCTTCGATGTGCGGAAAGATTTCGTCTTCCTCCAGCCGCACGTGGCCTTGCAGCAACTGGCCGAGGGCCAGGGCCTCGGCGTCCACCGGCTGGCGGGCCCGGAGGGCCTTCTCCAGTTGCTCGACTTTGGCGCGGATGAGGGCATGCTCGGCTAGCATCCGCATGATTTTGGGGCTTTCGTCGAGCCGCGCGTGGCTTGCGTAAGCAGGGAGCAGAATTTCTTCCTCTTCGCGGAAGTGTTGGCGGCCGGCAGTTTTCCAGA
>DATEUS010000022.1:0-3117 GCA_035282985.1 Candidatus Acidiferrales bacterium | reverse complement strand
GCAATCCGCTGGGGGCAATGGCGGGCTCGGTGCGTCAACTGGCGCGCTACGCCAAAGTCGGAGCCGACGAAGAGAAGCTGGTGGATATCGTCAATCGGGAGTCGGAACGGCTGAACCGGCTGGTCAATGAAATTCTGAGCTACAGCAAACAGAAGGTTGTAAAGCGGGAGAAAACCAACCTGGTGCCCCTGTTCGAAGAGACACTGCTGCTGCTGGAGCGTCATCCGCAGCGCACGCCGAACATCCAGGTAGAAAAGCGGTTTCCGGCCGCTGGCGTCGAGGCCGCAGTCGATGCTGGACAAATCAAACAATTGCTGTGGAATCTCTGCGACAATGCCCTGCGCGCCATGCCCGGGGGCGGACGGCTGGGCGTGGGTCTGGAGGAAGACAACGGGGTGGTGCGCATTCGCGTAACCGACACCGGCATGGGACTGTCGGCGGCGCAATGTGAAAATATCTTTGAGCCCTTCGAGAGCGCTTTTGCGGGCGGCACCGGATTGGGGCTGGCTATCGTCTATCAAATTGTGCAGGGCCACGGCGGACGGGTGTGGGCGCGGCCGGCCCGCCCCTCGGGGGCTGAGTTCACCGTGGAGCTGCCGCGCAACTGGCCGCCCGCCCGCGAGGCGTCCCGCGCCGGGACCTGATGGTTACTCTCCTGATAATCGAAGACGAGCCTATCGGCGAGAGTCTCGCTGTGGCCTTTCGCCGCGGCAACTACGAGGTCTCGCTGGCCGCCACGGGCAAAGACGCGCGCGCCCGCCTGGAACAGCAACTGTTCGACATCATCGTGTGTGACATCACTCTGCCGGATGCCAACGGCCTGGAGTTGCTCGAAGTAACTCGTCAGATCCGCCCCGACGCCGTCTTTCTGCTGATGACTGGCAAGGAGCAGCCGCAGGAGCTGATTATCCAGGCGCTGAACCTGGGCGCCGACCGCTACATCGTCAAGTCGGACCGCACCATTGAGGAGGTGCAGTCGGTGGTGCGGCGGGCGGAAGAGTATCTGCGCACGCGGCGCGAACGGGAGCTGTTCCGGCGGGCGGCCCGCGAACTCTCCCGGGACAACATTATCGGTCGGAGCCGGTCGTTCCAGGCGGTGCTGGAGATGGCCAACGCGGTGGCGCCCACCAACAGCACGGTCTTGATCACCGGAGAAAGCGGCACCGGCAAGGAACTGGTGGCGCGGCGGATCCATGAAGTCAGCCCGCGCTACGACCGCCCCTTCGTCTCCATCAACTGCGGTGCTTTCCCGGAAACGCTCTTGGAGAGCGAGCTGTTCGGTTTCGTGAAAGGAGCCTTCACCGGCGCCACGCACAGCAAGGAGGGACTGTTTCAGTCGGCTGACGGCGGCACGCTGTTTTTGGACGAGATTGGGGAGATGAGCCTGCCCATGCAGGTGAAGCTGTTGCGGGTGCTGCAGGACTGGAAGGTGCGACCTCTGGGGAGCACGGAGGAGCGCTCGGTGGACGTCCGCGTGATCGCGGCGACCAATCAGGACTTGAGCCAGATGGTGGCGGAGAAGGCCTTTCGCGAGGATCTTTACTATCGCATCAGTGTGATTCCCCTGCATGTGCCGCCGCTGCGGGAGCGGCCGGAGGATGTTCCCCTGCTGGCCCTCCACTTCCTGCAGCGCTACAGCGAACAGATGAGCAAGCCGCTGCGGGGGATTTCCGGGGAAGCGCTGGAGGCGTTGAGTCGGCATGCCTGGCCGGGGAATGTGCGGGAGCTGGAGAATGCCATTGAGCGCGCCGTGGCCCTGGAGACGGGGCAGGAGGTCGGCTTGGGGAGTTTGCCCGCGCATGTCAGCCGCGTTGGCGCTCCTCCCTCGACCCCTGACCTGCTCCCGGGAGGAGGCATAAACCTGGAGAAACACATTCAGGAGCAGGAAAAGGCTTATCTACTTGCGGCCCTCAAACGCTCCCAGGGCGTGCGGACCAAAGCTGCGGAACTTCTGGGAATGAGCTATCGCTCCTTCCGCCATTATGCCAAGAAGTATCGGATTTGAGGCGGCTGGTGCCAGGAATTGTCAATCCGCGTGAGCACTATGTGTCAAGGCAGGGCTTGGTTGTAATGGGCTAATAGTGTCCATCTTATTTGTTTTCAGTCTGATAAGTCCATAGTAAGGATGTTGGAAGGGAAAGTGCAGACCTTGGGGTGGAAGTTGGAGATTCTCGTCAGACTTTTCGGTAAGATAGCACAACCCAACAAGGGGGTAATGAATACGAATGAGGAATAGACAGAAAGGCTTTTCGCTGATCGAGCTGTTGATCGTGGTGGCGATCATTCTGATCATCGCCGCGATCGCCATCCCCAACCTGCTGCGGTCGCGCATCGCCGCCAACGAGTCATCGGCAGTCGGTTCGTTGCGCACGCTCGTGACGGCACAGGTCACCTACTCCACCACCTATCCGGCGCACGGCTTTGCCGAGACGCTGGCTCTGATGCAGCCGCCGGGCGGCGGTGGTGTGCCTAGTTCGGGCGCAGCTGACCTGGTCGACACTAACCTGGCCAGCGGTGTCAAAAGCGGCTACGGCTATGGCAACGCTGCTTGTCAGGATGCTTGCGCGGGCAACGGGCAGTTCGTCGTCATCGTGGCCAACGGGGTGAACGTCACCTTCGCTATTTTTGGTGGCCCGGTGGCGCAGAACCGCACGGGGATCCGCAACTTCTGCACGGATGAGAGCGGTGTCATCCGGCAGGGTGCTACCCCAACCACCGACTGCGACTTCACTACGGCTTCGCCGCCCGTCGGCTAATCCGTAGAGGTTGCTGTTACCTTGGGGAGGGAGCACACGCTCCCTCCCCAACTTTTTTGGCCAGCCTTGAGGCGCACCCCAGGCTCTGCTCTCTTTCCCTTTGCTATACTCGCAAGGATGGCAAGGCCTCAACCCCTGCTAGGCCGGGCGCAAGCGACCGCTGGGCCTCTCTTGCCCATAGCGAAATGACGCCACGACCTGCCTCCGACTGGTTCTTCGCTCTACTCTCGCTTTTTACGCTGGTGACTTTCGCGGCCGGGCAGTCCCTCTACGAAATGCTGGCAGGCAACCCGCTCTTCATGGCTCTGCGGGTGTCTAGCAACTGGCAACTGCTGCTGATCGTTCTTGTCTTTAACTGGCT
>DATEUS010000021.1:0-8971 GCA_035282985.1 Candidatus Acidiferrales bacterium | reverse complement strand
AGTTGCTGGGAGCGGCGGGAGGTCCAGAGGGAGTGGTGGCCTGGGCGGTGTTGGAGTACGCCGAGTTGCCCGCGGCGTTAAAGGCCCGCACCCGGTAGCTGTACGTTTGCACGCTGCTGACCGAAGTGTCGCTGTAGGCTGTGGAATTGGCTCCGAGCTCAGCAATCTGCGCAAACCTGCCTGGATTGGAATCACAAGCAGAGGCGCCCCCCTGGCAGCGCTCAAGGCGAAAGCCCTGCTCGTTATCGGCGAGGTCGGTCCAAGTCAAGTCAATCCGGCTGCTGGATACGGCCGTGGCCACCAGGCTGCCTGGAGCTACGGGTGGAGGTTCAGCTACGGAGGAATTTCTGCTGCTCGTATTGTCGGCGGTGTCATTCTCGCCGGGCACTGTGGCAGCAGTGGCGCTCAGGGTGTGGACCCCTAGAGTTGCGCCGGAGGTGTCCCACACAAAGGTTAAGGTGGCGGAACTGCCGGAGGTCAGAGTCAGCGTCTGGTCGCCACTCACGGAGCCAGCTGTTCCCCCCGCTGGCGGCAAGTCGGCAAGGGAGACAGTGACTATTTCGTCGAAAGTTCCTTGGTTAGCGACCTCGACACTGATATTGGCTGTAACCCCTTGCACGACCGAGGCGGGCGCGGTCACCAAAGTCACGGCCACATCATGAGTAGGCTCCAGAACCGACACCGTAACAACCTTCTGGTTGTCCGCCGTGTCAGTCTCGCCGGTGACGGTACTGGCCGTTGCCGTCAGCGAGTGATCGCCGAGAGCATTGGGGTTCCAGGAGAAAGAGACGGTCGTGGAGGCGCCGGCTGCCAGCGTGACCGATTGCGGGCTCCCGCCCACGGAAAAAGGCTCGGCACCGTCGCTCAAGCTGACCGAAAACGTTTCCTCCTGCGTGCCCTGGTTGGCCACTCCCACGTCCACGCTTTCAGTGGTATTCACCTGCACAATGGGCGGAACGCTGATCGAAGTCACAGCCACATCGTTCACCTGCGCCGGTCCGCCGAAGTTGGCGATATTGTCGGCGCGCACCAACGGCTCGGCACGCCCGTCCGCGTCCCCGGGCCAGACCTCCGCACATCCCAGGGTTCCATGGAACACGCTGCCCGCGCCTTCGTAACATTCACCGGTCTCAATCAATGCTTCCCGGACGATTCCGGGCTCGGGTGGAGGCTCGCCACGATTGAGCCGGTCACGGATAAGAAGAGCCGCTACCCCAGCGGCGTGCGGCGAGGAAAAACTTGTGCCGGAGCCATTAGCCCCGTTGATGGTTCCCCCGCCCAGTTTGAGTGAGGTTTCCTCCACCCCCGGGCCAGTTACGTCGACATCAGAGCCGAAGTTGGCAAAGGCGGCAAAAGAGTCGTCGTCTCCATAGCCGAAGCAGAAACCCATAAAAGGCGCGACGCAAAGTGGAGGCCCAAATCCGCCGGGTTGACCGTCGGAATCCACGATGGCGGAGGTGGTGATGACTTCATCGTAAGAAGCCGGCACGCTCGTCCGAGCATCCTGTCCGTCGTTGCCGGAGGAAACAACGACGGTCGTGCCTGACTGGACCAAGGCCCGAATCGCATCGTGAAAGGCCACCAGGGTGGGATCGGTGGAGTTGTCGGTGCACTGGCTGCAAGTCGCCCCCAGACTCATATTGACAACGTCGATGCGGGTTCCGGCTTGGTTCAAGCCGGTCAAGTAGTCGAGGGCCGCAACGATGTCAGTGAAAGCGCCGCTGCCGCTGCTCTTGAGCACCTTAACAGCGACCAGCGTAATCTCGGGGCCCAGCCCCACGATGTCGATATCGTTGTTGAGGGCAGCGATGATGCCGCCGACGAAGGTGCCGTGGCCGTTGTCATCTTGTCCCCCCGGAATACAATTGCCGTTATCAGTGACGCAGCTAATACTGAGGCTGGTGTCAATGTGGGCGGCCAAGTCGGCGTGGGTGAAATCCAAACCGGTGTCCACCACGGCGACCCGAAGCCCGCTGCCGGTGTTGGCTCCCACGCCGGGCTCCCCCTTGATCCGACGAAGGCCTTTGGGATTGATCTGGCCGTGGGCGACGACGGTGCGGTCATTGCCGATGGCGCGCACGCGCGGGTCACGACGCAGGGCGGCCAGTACTTGCAACTCGGCCGCGGCGGGCACCTCGATGGCCATGCCGCGCAGGGCAAACCGGTAAACATGACGAACGCGGAACCCGTGCGCGCGGCCCAACTCTTGAGCTGCCAGCACAGGTGCCGGGGTGTCGGCCCGGAAGGTCACCAAGTAACGACGCGGGATAATCTCGCCAGAGGTCTGGGCGTCGCCAGCCATCGGGGCCAGCAAGATGGCACTAATAAGGGCCAAAGACGGAGCCAAGCACCTTTTCATCGTTGCACCCATGGTCGTGGATTCAGTGGATTCGTTTGCAGAGATACTAGGTGGGACGGAAAGGAAGCACAAGAGTACTTTGGTACTAGCTCTTTTCTCCTATGGGCGGATTATTGGAATCGCCTGTCTCGCACTCGAACCGGGGCAAATCGTCCGCTTTTACTTCTCGCTGCCTCGGGCCAAAGGACTCCAGCTAGGCGGTAAAGCAAAGCCAGGCCTATACTGGCCGCGGGAGAACATGCGCGATGATGCGTTCAAAAGGATTGGAAACTGGCGCCGGCGAACCACTGGCTCCGGCTGCCGACTTTCCGGGACTGCAGAACCTGACCTATCTGAACTCCGCCTCGGTGGCGGTCACGCCCGTTCCCGTGCAGCGACAGATGCAAGCATTCCAGGCCCAGATCGCCAGCCAGGGCACGGTGGGATTCGATGACGTCGCCGAATCCAAGGTGTATGACGGGGCCCGTTCGTCTGTAGCCAAGCTGCTGAACGCCAACGCAGAAGATATCGCCATCATGACCAGCGCCACCGAATGCCTGTGCCAGATTGCCTGGTGGCTGCGTCCCGGAGTTGGCAGCAATGTGGTCTCCATCGATATTGAGTTTCCCAGCGTCACCTACCCCTGGCTCCGGATCGCGCAGGACACAGGAGCTGAAGTCCGGCTACTCCCTGCGAAGGACGACCCGGACTCCTTATCTCTAGACGCGCTGGCACGGTTGGTGGACAACCGCACGGCCGCGGTTTGCGTAAGCCACGTCCAGTATGCCACCGGCCACCTCCTCGACCCGATCCAGCTGGCCGAGCTGGCTCACGCCCACAAGGCCCTCCTGGTGTTGGACACCACGCAGTCTTCCGGCGTCGTTCCCCTGGATGTTCGTGCCGCCAAGTTCGATGTGGTCCTGAGCAGCGCCTACAAGTGGCTGTGCGGGCCCTTCGGCGCCGCCTTCTGCTACCTGCATCCCGACATCTGGCAGCGGTTCCAGCCGCCCTTCGTGGGCTGGCACAGCACGGTGGAAACGTTCAACTTCGACGCCACCCGCATTCCCTTGGCGAAGGCAGCCCGACGGATGGAATACTCCACAGTGGCCTACGCGGCGGGACTAGGCATGGCTGCGGCCATCGACTACCTGATGGCCATCGGCATTGAGCGCATCCGGGAACACAACATCGCGCTGGCGTCACGGCTGATGAAAGGGCTGGAGGCTCTGGGGGCTTCCATCCTCACGCCACGGGGTGATTCACAGCGGGCCGGGATTGTGGCAGCGCGGTTTCCCCGCCGCAACGCCCAGGAGATCGTGCACAAGCTACGACAGGCGGGAATCATCTGCGCGGCGCGCTTAGGCGCCGTCCGCTTCTCCCCTCACCTGTTCAATCACACGGGCCAGGTGGACCACTGCTTGGAGGAACTGGAGCGCGTGCTGGCGAGCCGGACCTGACGGCGTGGCCACCAGCGTGCTTCGAGACTTGAATCCCCGCAATCACTAGCAGGGCGAGCTAGCGGCTGTAGAGGTCCATCACACGCTCAAGGGCCCGCCGGCATACAGGACAGAAACCTACTTCGTCCCGGGTAAACATGATGCAATCCGCTGCCGGGCGGTACAACCCCTTGACCTCGTAGCGGGCACCTTCGAACGCGCCCACCTTCCCCGAGTATTTCATCCCCGCCAGGAACTTGGTCTCGAACTCCTGCTGCTCGCGGAACAGTTTCTCCATCTCCTCTTCCGGCGCACCGCCTGCCCGCAACTTTCTCCGTTGTTCCTGAACCGCCCGGGAATGCTTCTCGAATTCCTCCTTGTCCCAAGGCGTGGGCAGCGGTGTTCCTGCTTCGACGAAGTCCTTCCACTTCAGATTGGCTGGGTCGTGCAGCGCGGTGATGTTGGGTTCCCACGGCTCCGGCAGCTCCGCCGCTCCGGTTTCATAGGCTACGTCCGAGGTGTAGTACTCATCGCCCAAGTCGGCAAAGTGGTGACCGAATTCGTGGACGAAGACGTAAACAGCAAAGGCGTTATCGGCGGGCACGGTCGCCTGCAAGTTGTAGATGCCACCACCGCCGTAGGTGCGCTCGTTGAGCAGAATCACCAGAAACTCATAGGGCGCGGCGGAGGCCAGGTCGCGCAGGGTGCGGTTATCGGTGCTCAGCACGTAGCGTTCGGTGTCGAAGGTGCTGTAGTGTGCAGAGAGGGGCGAGCGTCGGAAAATGCCGGCATGGGGCCGGCTGACGCCGCTCTGGGCAGCCGCCAGGTCAATCGCGCGCACATTGAAGTCTCTCTTGCGGCTGCGGAAGGGCTCGTGCTGAAACAAGGCATCAACCAGGCGCTGCGCATCCGCGTGAAATTTTTCCGTCTCAGCAGCGGTATAGCCATCGCCGAGGAGCAGAAAATCCACTTTCTCTGCGGCCGGGCCATTCTCGAAAAGCGTCCACACTCGTCCACGTGGAGGCAGGTCGGCCGGGATCACGCTGCGGGAATTGGGGTCGATTACCGTCGTCCACAGCTCGCGGAAAGCGTTCTGCGCGTCGCGCTTTTTCAGCGTCACCTGCACTGGACGCCGCGGCCAGGGAAAGCGCAACGACTCGTGATAGGTCCGCCAGACCTTTTTGGCCTCGGGCGTCGTCTCCCACTCGCCGAAGATGGAAGAGAACCCGCGCGAATAGAGGACGCGGTTGGTCTCGCGGTCGACGACCTCGAAGAAATACTTGCCGAGGTTGAGCCCATCCAGAAGCTGGGTCCGGCTTCCCGGCCAAGGGCCGTCGGAGACCACCTGGTCGAGAGAGATGTGCTCTTCGCTGGCGGTGCCGCTGTGGAGGTAGTCGACCCGCATAGTACGGTCAGTGAAGTTGACGGCAAAACGGTCTGATGCCGCCTGCGCCGCCACCCACGCCAGAAGAGGCACCAAAGCTGCGAGCTTGCAGAAAGTGCGAAGGTTCATCGCCAGAATTCCTCCTCGAGGCAACTATACACGAAAGCGGGTGGGTCGTTGCCGCTGGCTCCGTGCAACCCGGGCTGCGAATGACTTGCCCGGCTGCGGCGAATGGGTCATCATACGCAGAGAGCAGACGGATTCGGCTACGATGAAGCCCCGCGGACAACGCGGGGGCGAAAGCAAGATGAGCGCCTTTAGTTCAATCGCGGGACTGCTGGTGGCGGGCGTGCTGTTGGCCTGCGCGGCCGGTGGTCCAGCCCAAGGAGACAACGCCATGGCATTTGAGTTGAAAAGCGCAGCGTTCACCTCCGGGGGCGACATCCCCAAGAAGTTCACCTGCGACGGAGCGGACGTTTCCCCCGCCCTTTCCTGGAACGAGCCGCCGGAGAAAACTGCCAGTTTCGGTCTGATTGCCGACGACCCCGACGCGCCCGTCGGCACCTGGGTGCACTGGGTACTCTACGACCTGCCCGCCCCAGCGCGCGCGCTGCCCGAGGGCGTGGCGAAGAAGGAGAACCTCGACAGCGGCGCCCGCCAAGGACGCAATGACTTCGGACGAATCGGCTACGGCGGCCCGTGCCCCCCGGCGGGCGCCCCCCACCGCTATTTCTTCAAGCTCTACGCACTCGACACCAAGGCCAACCTCAAGCCGGGCGCCACCAAGGCCGACCTGGAAAAGGCTATGAAGGGCCACATCCTGGCGCAGACGGAACTGATGGGCCGTTACAAGCGCTGACCCTGTGACCGAGCAGGCTGGCAACTGATCATTGAAAAACAAAAAAGAGGCCGACAGATGGTCGGCCTCCTTTTTCGTTGAGAAGAACGACTAGGGCAAAGTTACGGTCAAGGGACGGTCAAGCTGGATAGCCAGCTCGGAGCCGCGCTTGATCTCGGCGTCCTTGCCCCGGGTAGCCAGCACGATGCCCGTGCCAGCGGCGGCGCCGGTGCCAGCACCGATGGCGGCACCCTTTCCGCCCCCGGCAATCGCGCCAATGGCGGCCCCGATGCCCGCGCCAACACCGATGGTGGTGGCGTCGCGCTTCTTCGAGCCCTCACCTTTGACTCCGCCCTCCTCCGTGACGTCCTCCTTCTCCGCATCGTCCAGCTCGGTGAGCGAGGCAGAGATGTCGAGTTGGGTGCCGTCGGGCAGCTCGATCTCGTCAAAGCGCAGATCAATCTCGGCGCGACCTTTTACCCGGCCAGCCTTCTCGACGCGCGTAACCCGGCCGCGCACGACGCTGCCCTCCGGGATGGCAATCTGGTCGCCCACCCGCACGTTGCGCGAGACCACGCCACTGAAATCATCGCCCTGACGGCTGTTCTCGGTGCTCAGCGTGTCATTGAGGGTGAAAATGATCTTCGTGCCTTCGGCGAGTCGCACCTTGGTCTCGGCGCGCACTGCCGACGGCCAGCCAAGAGCCACGGCCAGCGCCACGGCTGCGGCCACCTGTGTCATGGGTTTCAAGTCCATTGGGCCAACCCTCCTTGAATGATTGCTCCCGCGGCGGCGAGCTCACCGACCGCCCGGGCTTCTGCACCTCACCTCTAAGATGCTGGAGGCGGCTGGCGGGTTTCTCAGGCAGATATTCGACTGCTGTGGCGTCAGTCCGAGGCCAACATGCTGGCCGAGCTTTCAGCCGGAGGTGTCAGCGTGGCGAACAACGATAGTCCGCGACGGGCTACCTGAGTGAGGGTGGTTGACCTGTCCGATGCCAACGACGCTGGCGGAGTGCCCATGGCCGCCAGCACGGCGGGGACGTACTCACGAGTCTCGGTTGGCAGCCAGGGACGCAACTGCCAGAAGTTGCGGCTGCCAGCACGGGCAATGGCGGCTTCGACGCGTTGCGGACCGGCGTTGTAGGCAGCCAGCGCCAGCAGCCAATCGTCGAACTGCCGGTTCAGGTCGGCCAAGTAGCGGGCCGCGACACGGGTGGAGCGGGCCACATCGATGCGCTCATCACGACTGGGACCGACTTCGAGCCCGTAGCGACGGGCCGTGGCCGGCATCAGTTGCCAGACGCCGAGGGCGCCCTTGGGGGAGAGCGCCTGAGGCGAGAACCGACTCTCCACCCAACCGACAGAGAGAAGCTCGGTCGGGACGCCTTCGGCCTCAAAACTCTGCTGCAGCCGGCCCAGAATCTGCGGCGTTAGCCTCGCCTGCCACAAGGGCTCCAAGTTCGAAGCTGGCTCAGTGTCTTTGAGCGGCGGGACGGGAGATGGTGCAACTGGCTGATTGCTGCCTACACCCGCCAAGGTGGCCTCGGCGGCGCGCACCATCTCAGCGTGCAGCCGGGCGAATCGAGCCTCCTCCGGCGACTCCGCCGAGGCAGGCACTCCTGCACCGAGAAAGAGCGGCAACAGCAGTGCCCCCGAGAGCAGCCATTGGACAGGCGAGTTTCTCATCCGGTCACTCACTGAACGGTCACCTGCGAAAATTCTCCACGAAGAATGGCTTCGCGAATCTGTTGCGGGCTCTTCCCTTCCCTGGTCATCTGGTCAGCAAGGAGAACCTCCTTGATGCAGATGAGTCACCCCGCGCCGTGATCGGAGGCGTAGCAGTCGAGCAGGCTGCGATGGCCGAACTTGTCGCAGTAGCAGAAACAAGGCTGCTGGGCGATAACTCCCGGGATGCGGGCGGCGATCTCGTAAGCCCGCGCCACCACCGGGTAGTCCCGGTAGCGGGAAGCGGGCATCAAGCGGGGATAAGGCTTTGCCGCCTCCGCACTTTCGTGGTAGGGCGGGAGGGCCCGCGCCGGCTTCGGCGGCGGGGACGACGTGCCGTGCGCAGGGAGGGGGCTGGCCGCCGGCTTGGCTGCCGGCGGGGCGGGCTCCGACCGCGAGCAACTGAGGAGGAGAAACCCCACAGCCAACACAGTCGCGATTTTCGTAGCGGTGCTGTTTGTCATTGCCCAGGCCTCCTTCCCGATCCGTGGTTATGGTTGTTGTGAACGTGAGTGCCTTCGCTTCCAGCAGCCACTTGCTCCATCCGACTCAACTCCTCGGGTGTGAGGTGTGGCAGGCGGCGAATGAAGGAAACCAGCTGCCAGGTTTCCGCCTCACTGTGCAGACCACCCCAGGCTGGCATGCCGGTGAGGCGAATCCCGTTGTTGATGACGTAGTACAGTTCGCCGTCGGCCAGGTTCTGCGTAGTTGTGTCCCTCAAATCCGGTGCCGGGGGATAGAGGTTGTGGCCGATGGGTGTGTTGCCACTGCCGTCGAGACCGTGACACAAAGCGCAATGGTCCACCCAGTGGGCCTGAGCGGCTGCAAGGTTCTCCGGCGTCGGCGCGATCGGGTTCTTCAACGCCCTGGCACCGGTTGGGGTAGCGATCTTCCTGGCATTGCGGGCGAGCAACTCCTCCAGCCACGAAGGTTTCTCCCGGGCGCTGAAGCCGCGACCCGCAAGAGCCAGACCGAAAGCAACGGCCGCGGCGGCAATGATTACCAGCCCAATCAAAGCTATCGTTCTGATGCGCATGAACCTCAGGCTCAAATCGTTCGTCTCCTTACTCTTCCAGCAGACCGGCGGCCCGCAGCTCTGGTTTTACCTCCCAGCGCCACTTCCAGATGGTGAAAATCACCGGATAGATGAGCAACTCCAGGATGAACGAGGTCACGACCCCGCCCACCATGGGGGCGGCGATGCGCTTCATCACATCCGAGCCGGCGCCAGTGCCCCACATGATCGGC
>DATEUS010000020.1:0-3507 GCA_035282985.1 Candidatus Acidiferrales bacterium | reverse complement strand
GACCCAGTCGGGGCCGCGCGCCAGCGCGTGCTTGAGCGCTCGTGGTGCCAGACGCTCGCTGGCCTGCCGCAGCCGAACGCGGTCGGCCGGGCTTAACTCCAGCCGGTAGAGGTCGGCGCGATGGTAGTAGGAATAGTCCAGGTAGACAGGCCGCTGGGCGCGGGCGAAATCGAGCAGGAAGTCCCACAGGCTCTGGCGACGAAGCCAGCGCCGGCGCTCGGCCTCGCGTTTTTCCACCAGGGCGCTGTGAGGGACGGGCTCCTGGGCGTCGTAGACTCTTACCCAGACGCAATCCTCGGCGCGGAAGGGTCGCGCGGGATCGGGGTCGGGAAACTCGGCCAGCACGGCGCTGAGGGTGGCGTCATCGAGCGGGAAGCCGTCCCACCAGTAGCGATAGATGTTGTAGGTGCAAGTGCCTTTTTGCAGGCGCTCGCGCAGCCGGGACGGCTGCTTGCCGGTGGTGACCAGCACCAGCCCCACCAGCTCATGCAGGGTCATGGGCTGGCGCCGCACCGGACGCAGGTCAGCAAACTGCGCCGTGTCTTCGCTGTACTTGACGGCAATGACGTCGTCCAGCTTCACGGGAGAGAGGCTCAGCCCAGCGGCCCCTGCCGCTGGGACGGGCGGGCGTCCTTCGACAGACTCAGGGCGAGCAAGACCCGCCCCTACCCAAACCAGCTCTAGCTGGACAGGCGGGCGCGCACCAGCTCGTTCACGCGTTTCCCGTCTACATTCTGCCCGGCGAAGCGTCCCATCACCGCTTTCATCACCTTGCCGATGTCTTTCGCGGTGGCGGCGCCGGTCTCTTTGACCGCCTCCTCGATGGCAGCGCGGATCTGCTCCTCGCTGATCGCCGCTGGCAGGTAGGTTTCCAGCACAGCGATTTCTCTTTCTTCCTCGGCGGCGCGGTCGGGGCGGTTGCCTTTGCGGTATTCCTCCGCCGCTTCGCGCCGCTGCTTGATGAGCGACTTCACCACCGCCAATCCTTCGGCCTCATCCAGCGCGGCGCCCTTCTCGATGCGGCGGTTGTGCAGCGCTGTCTTCAGCATGCGCAACACCGCCAGGCGCAGCTCGTCCTTGGCCTTCATCGCCTGGGTCAACTCTTTCTGCACCTGTTCCGTGAGCGTCATCGTATTTGTCCGTCCCTCTGTCTCCATTGCAAGTCCGCCATTTCGGGTAGAATACTTTCCCCTTACCGCTGAGGCAAGGCGCGAATCAATGAAGATCCTGGTCACCGACCCGATTGCCGAGCGCGGGCTGGAGCTGCTGCGCAGCGAAGGGTGGACCCTCGAGCAGGTCTCGCCCAAGCACGCCGACGGCATTCGTTTGGCGCTGGCCGACGCCACGGCCTGGATCCTCCGCTCGGGCACGCAGGTGACGGCCGAGCTGTTGGAGGCGGCGCCCCAGCTTAAGGTCATCGGGCGCGCTGGCGTGGGCGTTGACAACATCGATCTGGACGCGGCCACGCGCCGCGGCGTGCTGGTGCTGAACACGCCCGGCGGCAACGCCGTCAGCGTGGCCGAGCACGCTTTCGCGCTGCTGCTGGCGCTGGCCCGGCGCGTGCCCTTGGCCAACGAATCGACGCGGGCGGGCGAGTGGCGCAAAAGCGAGTTCAGCGGTTACGAACTCAAGGGCAAGACGCTCGGGCTGGTCGGCCTGGGGCGCATCGGGCAGGAAGTGGCCCGGCGCGCGCTGGCCTTCGAGATGAGCGTCGTCGCTCACGACCCCTTTGTGGCGGCGCCGCTGGCGCGCGATCTGGGCGTGGAATTGATTCCGCTCGAGGCGCTGCTGGCGCGAGCGGATTTCGTCTCCTTGCACGCCACGCTGACGCCGGAGACCGAGAAGCTGCTGAACCGCGAGCGGTTGGCGCGGTGCAAGCGTGGCGTGCGCGTCGTCAACACCGCCCGCGGCGAGCTGATTGATGAAGCTGCGTTGGCCGAAGCCATTCAGAGCGGCCAAGTCGCTGGCGCCGCGCTCGACGTCTTCGCCCACGAGCCGCCCCATGATTCCCCTCTGCTCAAGCTGCCCGACGTCATCGCCACGCCGCACATCGCCGGCTCCACCGCGGAAGCACAGGAGGAAGTCGGCTGGCGCATCGCCCAGCAGGTGCGTGACTACTTGAAGGACGGCGTGGTGCGCAATGCGGTCAACCTGCCCACGCTTTCGGCGGAGGAGTATCGCCGCCTGCGACCCTACCTGGAACTGGGCGAGCGCTTGGGCGCCTTCGCCGCTCAGGTGGCTGGCGCGCCCATGAGCCGCGTCAGCCTGCGCTACGCCGGTGAAGTGGGCGAGCTGAACACGCACCTGCTGCGCAACGCGGTACTGAAGGGCGTGCTCTCGCGCGTGGTCAGCGAGCCGGCCAATCTGGTGAACGCCGCCACGCTGGCGGCCGAGCGCGGCTTGACGTTGGAGGAAACTCAGGTGCGCCGCGCCCAGGGCTTCCCCGACATGCTGGGTGTGACTCTGCACGCCGACTCTCGCCAATTCTCTGTTGAAGGGACCGTGTTGCACGGGACGGCGCTGCGCATTTTGGCGGTGGATGAGATTGATATCGAGGCGCCGCTCGAAGGCCGCCTCATCTTTCTCCGCAACCGCGACGTCCCCGGCGTCATTGGGCAGGTCGGGACCCTGCTGGGCAGCCACGACATCAACATCGCCACCTTCGCGCTCGGCCGGCGCGAAGAAAGCGGCGCCACCGGCAGCCTTGGCTTCGGGAGTGGCGTCGAAGCCGTCGCTCTCATCCGCGTTGACAACCCCGTGTCCGACGCGGTGCTGGAAGCCCTGCGCGCGCTCCCCGGCGTCATGCTCGCCCGCCTGGTCGAGTTGTAGCCGCAGCCGCACAGTGATTGAGAGGGAAACTTGTCGCCAAGGAGCGACCCGCGCTAGAATCCAGACAAGGAGGTGACGCATGAGGCAGGTTTTCCTTCATCGCGGTGAGGACGGTTACTGGGTGGCCGAGTGTCCGAGTTTGTCTGGCTGCGTCAGCCAGGGAGAGACTCGCGAAGCAGCCATCGCCAACATCCGCGAAGCCATCGACGCCTATGTCCAAACCCTGAAGGAGGACAATCTGCCGGTGCCGCCCGAAACTTCGGGGGCCGAGATCGTCACGGTATGAGCCAACTGCCGGTCATCTCCGGCAGGGAGTGCGTCAAAGCCTTGGAAAGCGTCGGCTTCTATTTCAAGCGCCAGCAAGGCAGCCATATTGTCTTGCGGCGAGACAGACCCTTCGCGCAAGTCGTCGTCCCGGATCACAAAGTGCTCGACCGGGGAACCCTGCGCGCCATCCTGCGCCATGCAGGAATCTCCGTAGAAGATTTCATCGGGTTGCTTGGGTAGCCGCAGGCAAGCTAGGGTAAAGTTCGCCGCGCAACTCAGCCCTTGATTACCCCTATAGGACGAAGTCGGGCGACTTTGTGGGAGATGCCGGCCTGGTGGACGACCTCGATGACTTCGTCGACGTTCTTGTAGGCTTCGGGAATTTCTTCCGCGATGCCTTCGCGCGTCTCC
>DATEUS010000019.1:0-7273 GCA_035282985.1 Candidatus Acidiferrales bacterium | reverse complement strand
TGCCAGTCCGAGCAGGCAAGTGATGAGCCCGCCGGTCTTGAAGCTGATGTACCTGGGGTGGAGATTGGAGAAGTCGTTGGCCGGCGAGACGATGTTGGCGGTGACGTTGACGTTGAGGGTGGCCAGCAGCAGCGCCGCCATGGCCACCACTACCGCCAGCGGATGGCCGAGGCGGCTGAGCACCACCACCGGATCCCAGATGGCTTCGCCGAAGAGCACGATGGTGGCCGAGGTGGTGGCCACGCCGATGAAGGAGTAGAGCGTCATTGTCGTCGGCAGGCCCAGGGCCTGGCCCAGCATTTGCTCGCGCTGCCCCTTGGCGTAGCGGGTGAAGTCGGGAATGTTCAGGGCGATGGTGGACCAGAAAGCCACCACCCCGGTCAGCGACGGCACGAAGAAGGAAAAAAATTCTCCGAAGGTCTTGAACTCCGAGGACGCCGACAGCATCGGCCCGAAGCCGCCGGCCTTCACGTACGCCCAGCCCAGCAACGCCAGCCCAATCAGCAGCAGGAAGGGGGCGCTGATGCCGTGCAGGAAGCGAATGGTCTCGATGCCGCGCACAATCACGTACACGTTCAGCAGCCAGAACAAGCCGAAGCAGAGTGGCCCACCCAGCCAGAACTCGCTCCAGCCGGGCACGACGGCGGCCAGCAGAGCGTTCATGGCCGCGCCGCCGATCCAGGTCTGAATCCCGAACCAGCCGCACGCCACCAGCGCCCGCAAGATGGCGGGGATGTTGGCGCCCAGCACGCCGAAGGAGGCGCGGGCGAAAATGGGGAAGGGAATTCCGTAGCGGGCCCCGGCGTGGGCGTTGAGCAGGATGGGAACGAGGACAATGAGGTTGCCCAGGAAAATGGTGAAGAGGGCCTGCTTCCAGTTCATGCCGCCGGCGATGAGACCGCTGGCCAGCATGTAGGTGGCGATGTTCACGCTCATCGCCACCCAGAGGGCGGCGTAGCTGTAGGTGCCCCAGGTGCGCTTTTCCAACGGCACCGCCGCCAGGTCTTCGTTCCACAGCCAGCTGCGCGGGGTGGCTTTGTCTGGCGTGGCGGCGTCGACCGCTGCTGGCAGGGCTTCGGTGGCTTCGCTCATTGGCCCCCGCCTGGCACATTCTCTCTGGAAGAAGTGAACTCGCGGAGTTCAACCCGGCGGCTCCCGCCGCCGGGGAAAGGAGACAGAACCCAGTGGCTGGAGCCACTGGGTTGAACGAGCAAAGGTGAGGCTTCAGTCCGCTGTGCCACTAGTAGAGGTTGCTCTCGCGCTTGCGCCCGGTGTAATCGACGTACACTACCTTGAGCTCGGTGTAGAAATCAATGGCGGTGGAGCCGGCCTCGCGCTCGCCCACGCCGGTCGCCTTGACGCCGCCGAAGGGGATGTGAGCTTCACCGCCCACGGTGGGGGAATTGATGTGCACCATGCCGCATTCGATACGGTCGGCGAACTGGAAGATGCGGTTAGCGTCGGTGGTGTAGATGGAAGCCGTCAAGCCGTAGCGGATGCTGTTGGCGGCGGCCACGGCTTCCTCGAAGTCCTTCACCCGGATGACGGAGAGCACGGGGCCGAAGATTTCTTCCTGGGCGATGCGGGCGTCGGGCTGAACGTGGTCGAAGAGGGTGGGAGCGGTGAAGTAACCGCCGTCGTAGTCACCGCCCTTCAGCCGCTCGCCGCCGCAAACCAGCTTGCCTTCCTTCTGGCCGATGGCCAAGTACTCCTGCACCTTGTTGAACTGGTTCTCGTCCACCGAGGGACCGACGTGGGTGTCGGCCTTGGCCCCGTTGCCCACCTTGAGTTTCCGGGCGCGCTCGGCCAGCATTTGGACGAACTTGTCGGCGATCGACTCCTCTACAATCACCCGGCTGGTGGCGGTGCAGCGCTGGCCGGTAGAGCCGAAGGCCCCCATCACCGTGCTGGTGGCGGCCAGCTCGAGGTCGGCGTCCGCCAGCACCACCACCGGATTCTTACCGCCCATCTCGCACTGCACTTTCTTCATCTGCTTGGCGCCCTTGGCGTAGATGACCGTGCCCACCTCGGTCGAGCCGGTGAAGCTGAGAGCGCGGACGTCGGGGTGCTCGACCAGCTCGTCGCCCACCTCTTCGCCGGCGCCGTTCACCAGGTTGAGCACACCCGCCGGCAAGCCCGCCTCCACGAAGATTGCGACCAGTTGGCGAGAGGTGAAGGGTGTCAGCTCCGACGGCTTCCACACCACGGTGTTGCCGCAGACCAGCGCCGGGGCGATCTTCCACGCCGGCACCGTCACCGGAAAGTTCCACGGCGTAATCACACCCACCACGCCCAGCGGCTGGCGAATGGTGTAAGCGAAATTCAGCGGCAGCTCCGACGGCAGCGTTTCCCCGGTCAGGCGGCGGGCCTCGCCAGCCATGTATTCCAGGATGTTGATGGTGCGCAGAATCTCGCCGCCAGCCTCGCTGACGGTTTTGCCCTCCTCGCGGGTCATCAGCCGCGCCAGCTCTTCCTTCTGGTCCTCGATGATCCGCGCCGCGCGCATCACGTGCTTGCCGCGTACCGGCGCCGGCGTATCGCGCCAAGCCGGGAAGGCGCGCTTGGCGGCGGAGATGGCTTCCCGCATCTCCTCGCGCGAGCTGAGCGGTGCAAACCCGACCACATCCCTGTGGTTGGCCGGGTTGGCGCGCAGCAGCTTGCGGCCGGATGTGGACTTGACCCACTGCCCGTCCACGTAATTCGGGCAGAGGGTGGCTTTCTGCACCTGCGCTACCGTCGCCATGCTTTCCTCCTGGACTTGCTTGCTGACGCCCGGCCCAGCGGCTCCTGCCGCTGGAGTTCGCGCCTGCCCTTTCAAGCTCACAGAACGCTGTCCAACCCAGTGGCTCCCGCCACTGGGCCTAAAACTGCATTCTGTCAATGTGAATCGGCGCTCGTCCCGTCGCCGAGTAGGCGCCCCAACTCGAATAATGCCATTGGGCAGGATCCCGTGCCAGTCCTTTCTTGATAGGGTTGGCATGCATGTAGTCAAGCTTGGTGCGCAGCACGCTGGGCGTGAATACCTCGAGGAGGTTATTGTCGTACTGGAGGACTCGGTAGAGCGCATCTTTTCGGCGCTGAGGTGCCTTGGCGAGTCGGAAGCGCTCCAACAGCTCGCGGCGCCCGGTTTGAGCCAGTGTCTCGACGATTCTCTTGCCGACGTAGCTCTTGAAATCACGGAGCAGAGCAGAAACCGAAGTCCCGGGCTTCAGCGTAACCAAGAGGTGGTAGTGGTCCGGCATGATGACAAAGCCGTGGAGTGCGAAGCCGTACTTCTCCCGACAGAAGGCGAGGGTATTCAAGAAGATCTGATTCGCCTCCGGGAAGAGCGTCAACAACGGAATTCGCCGAGAAACATTGCCAGAGATGAAGAGCGTTGGGTGCTCATAGGGCTTGCTGCGTCGCTTCATGGAGAATTGCCCAGCGGCAGGAGCCACTGGGTTGGACTCTCCTTGTTGGCGCTCAGGCCAGCAGTCCCCGGCATCCTCCCCGCTTGTCTGGCGGAACCCAGCGGCAGGAGCCGCTGGGTTGGATTCCTAGAGCTTCAGTTCCGCAAAGGATTTGTCGAGCAGGCGGATGGCTTCGTCGACGTCGGCCTTGCCGATGTTTAACGGCGGCGAGAGCCGGATGACGTTGCCATAGAGCCCGCCCTTGCCGATCAGCAGGCCGTTCTCTCGCGTGCGCTCCATCAGTTGCACGGTTTCTTGCGGCGCCGGCTCTTTCGTGTGCCGGTCCTTGACCAGCTCCAGCGCCTGCATCAGCCCCATGCCGCGCGCGTCGCCGATAAGGGGATATTTCTCCTGCAACCCTTCCAGCTTCTGCCGAAAATAGGCGCCGACGGTGTGGGCGTTTTCCCGCAGGTTTTCTTCTTCGATGACCTCGATGGTGGCTCGCGCCGCCACCGCCGTCACCGGGTTGCCGCCGAAGGTGGAGATTGTCATCCCTTGGAAAGCGTCGGCGATCTCCGGCCGCGTGATGGTGAGCCCGACCGGCACGCCGTTGGCCATGCCCTTGGCGCTAGTGATGATGTCGGGTTCCACTTCCCAGTGCTCGATCCCGAACCACTTCTTGCCCGTGCGCCCCCAGGCGGTCTGGACTTCGTCGGCGATGAAGAGGCCGTCGTATTTCTTGACGATGCTGAAGACCATCTTCCAGTACTCGGGCGGCGGAGTGATGAAGCCGCCCACGCCCTGGATGGTCTCGCCCAGGAAAGCGGCGATGCGGCCGCGCGTGGTGGTGCGGATGGCGTCTTCGACGTCATTGGCGCAGGCCACGCCACAGTCGGGATAGGTTTTCCCCAGCGGGCAGCGGTAGCAGTAAGGATTGAGCGCGTGAGTGATGCCGACCGACACGACCCCGGCGCCGCCCCGCCAGGGCGCTTGGCCGGTGAGCGACTTGGCCACCAGCGAGTGCCCGCTGTAGCCGTGGCGCAGTGCGACCACTTCAAAGCGGCCGGTGTACATCCGCGCCAGCATCACCGCGGCTTCGTCGGCCTCCGTGCCGCTGTTGGTGAAGAAACTTTTCTGGAGCTTGCCCGGTGTAATCTGCGCCACTTTCTCTGCTAGCGCAACGATGGCTTCGTTGGGGTAGAGAGTAGAGGTGTGCTGGAGCTTGTCCACCTGGGCTTTGATGGCCCCGGTAACCTTCGGGTGGCAGTGCCCGATGCTGACGGTGAGGATGCCGCCGAAAAAGTCTAGGTAGCGGTTGCCTTCCAAGTCCCAGAGGTGTTGGCCGGCCCCGCGGTCGGCCACCAGCGGCTTCTGGTAGTAGTTGACCACCGCCGGCCAGAGGTACTCCTTGTGCTTGCGGATGACTTCTTCGCTGCGGCGAACGTCTGTGTGCGTGTCGGTCTTCATTAGTTTCCCTCCGCCTCGCCGCGGGCGCCGCGCCGGGTTTCGGCTAGAGCCTCGTAGCTTTCTGGCCGGCGGTCGCGGTAGAACTGCCAAGTGGCCCGTACTTGCTGGATGAGGTCGAAATCCAAGTCTGCCACCAACAACTCGTCCTTATCGCGGCTGGCCTGGGCGACAATCTTTCCGCGCGGGTCGCAGAAATAACTCTTGCCGTAGAACTCGCCGATGTCCCAGGGATACTCGTGGCCGACGCGGTTGATGGCGCCCACGAAATACATGTTGGCCACGGCGTGTGCGGGCTGCTCCAGCTCCCAGAGATATTCGGAGAGGCCGGCCACCGTCGCCGAGGGATTGAACACAATCTCAGCCCCATTCAGCCCCAGCGCGCGGGCGCCTTCGGGGAAGTGGCGGTCGTAGCAGATGTAGACCCCGACACGGCCGTAGCGGGTGTTGAAGACGGGATAGCCGGTGTTGCCGGGAGTGAAATAGAACTTCTCCCAGAAGCCCGGATGGCAGTGGGGGATGTGGTGCTTGCGGTACTTGCCCAGGTAGCGCCCGTCGGCATCAATGACGGCGGCCGTGTTGTAGAACACGCCCGCCATCTCCAGCTCGTAGACTGGGAGCACGATCACCATGCGGTATTTCTTAGCCAGCCGCTGGGCCCAGCGCGTCGTCGGCCCCGCCGGCACCGGCTCCGCCAGCGGATGCCAGCGGTTGTCCTGCTCGGCGCAGAAATAGGGGCCGTAGAAAAGCTCCTGCAGACAGAGGATCTGTACCTTCTTCTTGGCCGCCTGAGCGATCAAGCGCTCGTGCTTGCTGAGCATGTGTTTCTTGATTTTTGCCAGCGGGTGTTTGTCCGCTGAGAGCTCGCACCGGGCTTGAATCAAACCGCAACGAACCAGGCGCGCCATAGCGATTGTTTCCCCTTGGCCCGCCGGTGTCCCCGCGCCGGCAGGAAGCAAAAACCACTTTGCAGCGGGCAGGCTCTAAGAGTACACTGCGCATATTACCTGAAAAGCGCCGAGAGCTTCAAACTTTCACTTCCGGAGGGAGCCTCGGCGAGGTGGCCGCGGGTTCCGGTCGGGTCGAGTCGAACTTCTGGAGCAGAGCAGGAAGTTGGGTGTCAACCAACCTCTGAGCGTGCGGCAACAGTTGCGGGCGATTGGGCGCGCCATTCTGCAGGCTATTCTCAAGAGCTTGCGCGGCGGGTCGCTGCTGCAGGCGCAAGCGGTCGCCTTCAATATGTTCCTGGCTTTTTTCCCTGCGGTAGTGTTTTTGGCCGGCGTGCTGGCTTACGCCGAGCCGGGCTTGGAGGAATTGCTGGAAGGGTTGCGCATGGTGCTGCCGCCGGGGAGCCGCCGGGCGGTGGTGGACTCGCTTCTTCAACTCTCGGCCAAACCCGGACGCTTGTTACTGGTGGGGGCCATCGGCACTGTGCTTCTGGGCTCACAGTTGATGTTTTCGCTCACGCGCATCTTTGCCGCCATTTCCCCGGCGCACAACCCGCGCAGCTTCTGGGACCGACAGCTCCGCTCGTTGGCCATGGTGTTTGTGGCCGTGATTCCCTGGGTGGCAGTCAGTCTGTTGGTGCTGTTCGGCAAGTTCGTGCGCGCCTGGCTGATTGAAGAAGTCGGCATCTGGTTTGACAGCAGTCTGCAGATGCTTTGGACGGTGGGCTACTTCGCCCTCGCGGTATTGACCGCTACGCTGGTTCTGGCGGCCCTCTACCATCACCTCGGCCCCGATCGGCGCCAGCGCTGGGACGAAGTCCTGCCCGGCGCCGCCCTGGCCATGATGCTCTGGTGGGTGGTGACCTCCGCTTTCGGTTACTACGTTCGCCGCCTGGCCATCTACGACTTTCTCTACGGCGGCTTTGCTGCCGCCATCGGTTTGCTGATCTGGATGTACCTGAGCGCGGTGGTGGTGTTGATCGGAGAGCAGTTCAACGCCGAGATGGCGTCGCTGCGGTCAGGCTAGTTGCCCCTGCGAGGAAGGGAAATTCGGCGGGAAGTGCTGCCGAGAGTCCGCCTAGCGATTACTGGTTGCCGGCGGGGGCATTTCGGGAATCGCCAGCGTCAGACCGCGATCAATCCGCATAATCATCCCAGTCCCGGCCGGCAGCTCGACGTGCTTGCCTTTGAACCACACGAAGGCTACGCCGGCCCCCACCGCCACCCCGATGGCCGCCCCCACGCCGCCTCCGGCCGCGACGCCAGCGCCCGCGCCGGCGCCCAGGGTGGCCGCCTGCTTCAGCTTGCGCGGTCCGGCGCCTTTGATCTCACCTTCGCGGCCGAGGTCAACTCCCTTGAGCTCCTCCATCTCCTCGTCCTTGACCCGATCCTCGTACTCCGGGTCGTATAGATCGACCAGGCTGCCGCTGATCTTGACGTTGCCCGCCCCCGGCACTTCGATGGTCTCGAAGC
>DATEUS010000018.1:0-4600 GCA_035282985.1 Candidatus Acidiferrales bacterium | reverse complement strand
TGTCGCGCGGAGGGAGAAAAAGAATCTCTTCCGGCAACTGGGCTACCCGCGCCGACTCGGTCGCCGGGATGAGCAGGAGCGCCGCTCCTTCTTCGTTGTGCCCGCTCAGGTAGTAGAAATTCTCCTCCTGGCGGAAGGTGGCCTCCGGGGCGACATCTTCTCGGCCGGTGTAGCCGAACAGCACCACCGGCGCTTCCAGCTCCGCCCGCAAGCGTGTCCGCCGGGCTCTGTATTCGCTGAGCGGCACTTGCCCGGCGGCACCGGCAGGAAAGACGGCTGCCGCCAGCAGCGTCGCCAGCACCAGAAGGAGAAACACTCGGCATCGCATCGCGGGAGTCTCCGTTGGTCGAGTTGTGGTGTTTGAGGCGAGGAGAAAACTACACCGGCTTGACCGCCGCCCGCAAGCGCGCCGCCACCTGCCACCCGCTCAGGCGCTCCCAGTAGGGCTGCGCCAGTGAGAGAAAGCCGGTGTAGAAATAACCCCAGAGGAAAAGGAAGAGGAAGGGAATCGTAGCGTAGTTTTCGTTGGCGAAGGCGTACAGCGTCGCCCAGACGAAGTAGCTGCCCAGCCCCAGCTCCGCCCAGGGCAGCCATTTCCGCTCCGCCGAGCGGTACACCTTGCTGACCCAGCGTTCCCGCTCTGTTTCGATGCGGTACTTGGGCGTGCGCACGAAGGGCGATTCCACCCCCCACAGTGCTTCCAGCACCGCCCGCGAGTTGCGCAGCGCCACCCCGATGCCCACCGCCATGACCAGTGGCAGGAAGAAGAACGTCCGCTTCCAGGTGCGCGGGTTCAACTCCTTCTGCGCGACTACCAGGAAGGTAGAGACCGAGCAGGTGGCGGCCAGGAAGAGCGGCAGGTCGATCCACAGCACCTGCCACCAGCCCTGGTAGAAGCGCACAATCATCGCCGGCAGCAGCAGCACGGACAAGGCCACCATCAGCGGGTAACTGACGCAGGCGGTCAGATGGTAGAAGGCTTCCAGCTTCACCCGCCAGGGCAGCGGCGCCCGCAGCACCCGCGGCAGGATTTTCTTGCCTGTCTGGATCAACCCTTTCGCCCAGCGCGCCTGCTGGATCTTGAAGGCGTTCATGTCCACCGGCAGCTCCGAAGGGCATTCGACCTCGGGCAGGTATAGAAACTTCCAGCCCCGCATTTGGGCGCGATAACTCAGGTCGGTGTCTTCGGTCAGGGTGTCGTGCTCCCAGCCGCCCGCCGATTCAATGGCGGCTCGCCGCAACACGCCGGCCGTGCCGTTGAAGTTGAAGAACAGACCGGCGCGGGACCGGGCGCCGTGCTCGAGCACGAAGTGCCCGTCGAGCAGAATCGCCTGCACCTCGGTGAGCAGCGAGTAGTGGCGATTCACGTAGGTCCAGCGCGTCTGCACCATGCCCACCGCGGGATCGGCAAAGTAGGGGATGGTGCGGCGCAGGAAGTCGGCTGGAGGAAGGAAGTCGGCGTCAAAGATAGCGATGAACTCGCCCTGGGCCTGGGCCAGCCCCGCCGCCAGCGCTCCCGCCTTGTAGCCGGTGCGATGGGTCCGGTGGAGGTAGCAGATGGGGACGCCGGTCGCGGCCAGGCGCTCCACCGCCGCACGGGCAAGCACGACGGTGTCGTCGGTGGAGTCGTCGAGCACCTGAATCTCGAGGCGCTCTCTCGGATAGTCCATCGCCGCCACCGTCTCCACCAGGCGCTCCACCACGTATTTCTCGTTGTAGAGGGGAAGCTGTATGGTAACGTGCGGCCAGCTTGCCGCGGCAGGAGAGTCGGGCAGCGCGGGGGGCTCCGGCGGCCGACGATGCCGATATCTCTTGTAGAGATAGACCATCCGATAGCGATGCAGCCCGTAGAAGCTCAGGGTGAGCAGGATGGCGAAGTAGGGCAGCAGCAGCAGCAAATCAAAGGCGTTGAGGTTGTAGAGGCCGCGGAAGGGATCGTCGGCCAGCAGGAAGCGCAGGTAGCGCTCCACTGGGTTCATCGCCGCGAAGGCAGTCATCAGCATGGTCATGGAAGTGGTTGAGTCCTTACGCTTGCACGGGTGCCAGCCATGACCTCTCGCCGGGCGCAATGGCCGCTGCTCTTGCTGCTGGCCGGGCTGCTCGAGGCCGCCTTCCTGGGCCTGCGCTGGCTCCATCCGCTGGAGGAGAACCTGCCCGAGGCGGTTGCGGTCAGTCTGTTTGCCGGAATCATCTATCTGCTCGCAGCCTTTCTGGCTTGCTCCTGGCGCGGGTCAGCGCACGCGGCTGTGGTGGTGGTTGTGCTGGCCGCGATTGTGTTTCGCGCCACCTTGTTTCCTCTGTGTCCCACGCTGTCAAACGATCTCTACCGCTACCAGTGGGAAGGCCGGATTCAGCTCACCGGCTACAATCCCTACCTGACCACTCCCGACGACCCGGAATTAACCGCGCTCCGTCCCGAGAGCTTTGAGCGCTTGCCCGGGAAGGCCATTCCTACAGTTTACGCCCCACTCACCGAGCTGTTTTTCTGGTTGGCCGCGCAGTTCAATGGACTGCGCGCCTTCAAACTCCTCAGTCTTCTTTTCGACTTGGGAACGTTACTGCTGATAGTGGGGCTGCTACGTCTGCGCGGACAACCGGCGGTGCACGCCCTCCTTTATGGCTGGTGCCCGCTGGTGGTGGTGGAATTCGCCGGCAGCGGCCACAACGACTCTTTGGCGCTCTTCTATCTCTTGCTCGCCAACCTGTTCATTATACGGCAGCGCGCCGCCGTGTCAATTGTGGCTCTGGCGGCGGCGGTGATGAGCAAGTGGTTCGCTGCCGTGACCGTCCCGGTCTTCCTGCGCCGCAGCCGTTGGTGGGGGGCGCCCCTCTTGGCGGCGGCGGCCGCTGTCATTGCGCTGCCTTATGGCGCGGCTGGCTGGAATCTCTTCAAGGGATTCATGACCTACGCGGAGCACTGGCGCAACAATGCCAGCCTCTACGCCCTGCTGGCGGCGGCGACCGGGCAGGATGCGGTGGCCACCGGCTTGGCGCTGGGGATTGTGGGCGGGCTGGCCCTCCACTTGGCCTGGACCAACACGGAACCGCTGCGGGCCAGCTACCTGCTGCTGGCGGCGGTGTTGCTGCTTTCCCCCAGCGTCTTTCCCTGGTATGTCACCTGGCTGGCGCCGTTCCTCTGCTTCTTCCCCAACCCGGCCCTACTGCTCTTCACGGTCACGGTCTTTCTCAGCTACCACGTGCTGATTGACTTCACCGCACTCGGCCTCTGGCACTATAGCCCCTGGCTGGTCGGACTCGAGTATGCCCCGATTTACGGATTGCTGCTCTGGCAGCAGTGGCGGGCTAGACGTCACTTCAAAACCGCGAATTCTTGCGCACCGGGAAGGGCACGGCTTTAGCCGTGCCGAAAAAGCCGCCAAGAACGCGGGGCTTTAGCCCCTGGGGTAACCTGACGACAGTGTCTGGGAGCCTTTGGCGCAGTTTTGCAATACGTTCTAGACGTTGACGGTGAGGGTGGTGTCGATGCGGGGCTCGCCGGTCGGTGTGCGCTTCACCGGGCGGTAGAGGGTGTCGCGCTCCACCGGCTCGCGCCCGGCCTCGGTAATCAGCCGCAGCAACTGCGAGCGGCGCATGGCCTGCGCGGTCTTGGCCCCGGCGTCGTGATAAATCTTCTCTTCAATCACCGTTCCGTCGATGTCGTCGGCGCCGAAGCGCAGCGCCACTTGCGCGATAGCCGGCGTGAGCATGATCCAGTACGCCTTGATGTGGGGGAAGTTGTCGAGCAGCAGCCGGCTGACGGCGATGTTCTTGAGGTCGGCGAACCCGGAGGGCTGGGGCAGATGGCTGAGGGCGGTGTTCTCGGGATGGAAGGCCAGGGGGATGAAGCAGACGAAGCCGCGGGTTTCATCCTGCAGGGCGCGCAACTGCAGCAGGTGGTCGACGCGCTCTTCTTCGGTCTCGATGTGGCCGTAGAGCATGGTGGCGTTCGAGTGCAAGCCCAGCTCGTGCGCGGTGCGGGCGATCTGGAGCCACATCATTCCCGAGGTCTTGTGGTCGCAGATCACCTTGCGCACCCGCGGGTGGAAGATCTCCGCCCCGCCGCCGGGATGGGAGTCGAGCCCCACCTCCTTCAGCTTCAGCAGCGTGTCGCGGATGGAGAGCTTAGCGATCTTGGCCAGGTAGTGAACCTCCACCATGGTGAAGGCTTTCAGGTGCACCTGCGGGAAGGCCTTCTTCAGCGCTCGCAGCAGGTCGCAGTAGTAGTCGAAGGGCAGGTCGGGGTGGAGCCCGCCGACGATGTGGAATTCGGTGACGCTTTCGTCGTAGCCCTGGGCGGCGGTGCGCACCGCTTCGTCAATGGCCATGGTGTAGGCGCCGGGGGCGTTGGGGTCGCGCCCGAAAGCGCACAGCCGGCAGTGGGCCACGCAGACGTTGGTGGGGTTGAGGTGGCGGTTGATGTTGTAGTAGCAGGCGTTGCCGTTTTTGCGCTCACGCACTAGGTTGGCCAGCCAGCCCAGCCCCAGCAGATCGTGGGTGCGGTAGAGCGCGATGCCGTCGTCAAAGCTCAGCCGCTCGTCCGCCTGCACCTTCTCGGCGATGGGCTGCAGCCGCTTGTCCCCGATGATAGGTTGAGTCGTCA
>DATEUS010000017.1:0-8076 GCA_035282985.1 Candidatus Acidiferrales bacterium | reverse complement strand
GGCCCGCTCGCCAATGTGGCGAGCGGAGATGCCGACGGCGTCCATCAACTCTTCCGGCGTGCCCGAGGTGGGCAGGGAGCCCACAGCCAGTTGGACCACCCGCACGTCGTCACCCGCGAGCGCGCTCATCACCGCCTCGCCCAGGCCGCCTTGGGGGAAGTGGTCTTCGGCCACCAGCAGCGCGTTGCCGGTGACGCGTGCGGCCACCAAAAGAGTCTCGCGGTCCACCGGCTTCACTGAATAGAGGTCAATCACCCGCAGGCTGATGCCCTCTTTCTTCAGCTCGTCGTGAGCTTTGAGGGCCTCGTGCAGGGTAACGCCGGCAGCGACGACGGTGGCGGCATCGTCGGGGCTCTGGCGCAGAACCTTGGACCCGCCTACGGGGAACTCCTCCTTGTTGTCGTAGAGCACCGGGGTCTTCATGCGGGTGCCGCGCAGGTAAACGATGCCCTGGAGCCGCGCGGCCTGCTCCACCAACCGCTCCATGGAGACGGCGTCGGAGGGGTAAAACACAGTGGAGCCCGCCACCGCCCGCATCATGGCCAGGTCCTCCAAGCCCATCTGCGAGGCGCCGTCTTCGCCGATGGAGACACCGGCGTGGGAGCCCATCAGCTTGAGGTTGGCGCGGGAGACGGCGGCCATGCGAATCTGGTCATAGGCGCGAGTGAGGAAGCAGGCGAAGCTGGAAGCGAAGGGGATGCGGCCAGCGGTTCCCATGCCTACCGCCACGCCCACCATGTTCTGCTCGGCGATGTAGCACTCGATGTAGTGCTCGGGGTGGGCCTGGGCGAGGATTTCCGCATAGGTGGAATTCTTGACGTCGCCGTCGAGGGCGATGACGCGCGCATCGGCTTCGGCCAGCTTCTTGAGGGCGGCGCCGTAGGCTTCGCGGGTGGCCACCTGCTGGCCGCGTTCGTAGGCGGGCGGGGCCATGCTCCGCGGCGCCGGCAGCGGCGGCGGCGCCGGCGCCGGGCGGCGAATTTCCACCGTTCCGGGGACACCGTCGGTCGGCAGCTCGGCCAGGGCTTTCTCCAGTTCGTCTTTCTTGACGGCCTTGCCGTGCCAGCCGTTCTTGTTCTCGAGGAAAGAAACGCCTTTGCCCTTGAGGGTGCGGGCGATTATGGCCACGGGTTTATCAGCGACTTTGGCAGCCTGCTCGAACGCCTTCAGGATGTCTTCGATCTTGTGTCCGTCGACCTCGAAGGCGTGCCAGCCGAAAGCGGCAAAACGCCGGGCGTAGGTAGTGGTGTCGTGCTGGAGCATGGTGGGGTCAGATTGCCCGAGGCGGTTGACGTCCACAATCGCCCGCAGGTTCGCGAGCTTGTAGAAGCCGGCGAAGGCCATCCCGCAGCCGATGCTCAACCCCTGTCCGAGGGAGCCGGTGCCAACGTAAGCGCCGGCGAAGCGCGGGGTGGGATGGCCCTCGAGGTCGCTGCCGAGCTGGCGCAGGGTCAGAAGCTTTTCGGGGGGGAAAAGCCCGGCCTCGGCCCAGGCGGCGTAGAGCAGCGGCGCGGCGTGGCCCTTGGAGAGCACGAAGCGGTCGTTGGCGGGGTCAAGGGGATTCTTGGGGTCGTAGCGCATGACGTGGAAGAAGAGCACGCTCATCAGGTCGGCGGCGGAGAGGCAGGTGGTGGGGTGGCCGGAGCCGGCGGCGGTGGTGGCCCGCAGAGAATGGATGCGCAGCCGGGTGGCCTTGTCCCGCAGGAGCGGGATGGTGGCGGTGTCGGTCATGAAGCCCCTGCCCTCCTACAGTAGTGGATGCTGAGCCGCGCTGAAAGGGCGCATTCTAGCACAGGGGTGGGCAGTCGCAGAGTCCCAAGTCGCAAGGTCGCAGGGTCGTGACCCGTTCACGGTGAAGCCGTTCAGGGTGAACGCGTGGTTGGTGACCCGCGAGAGAAACAGCTATCAGCTATCAGCCCCTAGGAGGCAGAGGAGGCAAAGGAGGCAGGGGAAGCAAACGAGGGGTCAGTTGTTGTGGGGACGGTGTTTGCTAGGTTTTCTGGCGTTACAAGGTCAGCTGCACCGGTTGCAGAGGTACGCAATGTCTTCGATCATCTCATCACCTCATGCCAATAGTAAAAACGGTCAGCCTCCATCGGCACGGGATCGGGCTTGTCAATTCCCAGCTTTTGCAACAGGTCCAGAGGCCGCAGCACTTCCGTTTTTATTTCAATCGTCTTGACCCTCTCGTTCCTTACGCGGGATACAAGATTGGATAGTCTCTTATCCAAGGTCAGCATGGCATCAAGGGCGTTACGCTCCGCCGTCCATAAATGAAAAACATCGGGGTAATTCTCCGGGGTTGCCGACCTCTCACAAAGAGACTGGAACCAGTCAATCCTTCTCAAAGTCTCGACTTCAAACTCGGTGAGGTGAATCTGTGCAGCATCTTGTATCAAGATATCAATGTGCTTTTTTCTGAGGCTGCACAGCCATTCCAGAAACGCAATCTGATTTGCCCCTCCAAGTTCAACACCTGCCTTACGATCTTTCTTGCCGCCTTTAGAAATGTAATCCGTAAAGTTTGCGGTCGGTCTGAACCTGGAGCGTTCCAAGGCGGGGCAGCATTCATGAATTTGACAGCCCTTTAAGGCATTGAATTCCTGAATCTTTGCCTTACCCCTCATTCTCTCGGAACGAATTTCGCTGTAGTCATATGCCTCTATACGTCCTTCCCTGATAAGTCGCCCTACAGTGAACAGAGCTTCTTTCTGTCTTTGATACTCAAGATCTTGATCCGGTGCTTTCCTAGCTAGTCCGTGAATGGGCGGAAGTGGGACGACATTGCCCCAGCGCAAAGGGGTTTGCTTTATGGCACCCTCGGCAAACTCAGAGTGGGTGAATATTCCATTGTCCAGCAAGATTCGTATAGGCAGGTCTGTGATTCTCACGTTGTTGCCTGCTTCCCTCAAACGAAGCCTCATTCCGGAGCAGTTTTTCCCAGTTGTCTTATGTCTTATGAAATTAATTGTAGGCAAAGATCAAGACCGCCGGGCAACAAAGCCGCGGGAGGGGACAAGCCCCTCCCCTACGCAAGCAGAGAGGGAAGACGGGAGGGGGTAAGGCACGCCCCTACCCAAGCGAACAGGAAGAAGAGACCGACGACGAAGGAAAAAGCGCCTTCGTCGCCGCTACCCCAAACAAGGGGCGGGAGGGGGCGAGCCCCTCCCCTACCCAAGCAGAGAAGGAAGACGGCAGGGCGGCAGACAGGAATGTCTGCCCCACCAACAAGAAAAGCCGACGACGAAGGAAAAAGCGCCTTCGTCGCCGCTACCGCAAACAAGGAGCGGGAGGGGATAAACCCCTCCCCTACCCAGGCCGAGAAGGAAGACGGGAGGGCGCAAGGCCCTCCCCTACCCAGGCGGGGAGACAAGCAGATCCCTCGGCGGGCTCCCTTCGACGGCGCTCAGGGCAAGCGGGATGACAGAAGAAAAGGCGTGTCAGCTGGCCCCGATGAGGCGGTCGATGGCGGCCTGGTTGAGGCGGAGCTTGCCGTCGGCGAGCAGCTTCTTGCGCGTGCTCTCGGTGAAGATGCGCCAGGTGAGGAGCCGCTTCTGTTCCAAGAGGAAGTTGGTCAACGCTTCTTTCTCGCCCGGGCTCATCTGGCTGAGGTCGGCTTCCGTGCGCGCGACCACACGGAACACCACCCACTTTCCGCCGACAGTCACTGCCGGGCTGATCGTACCGACCGGCAGGCTGAAGGCCAGCGGGGCGACGTCGCGAACCGCGCCCAGCCCCGGGATGGCGCCCAGCCGGCCAAAGGGCTCCGCTGTCTGCACCTCGATGCCACTGCTCCGCGCCGCCGCGCGCAGGTCGCTCCCCACTGCCACTTGGCTAGCTAGGTGCTGAGCCGCCTCCCGGGCTTGGTCGGTGCCGCGCTCCTGCTGGTAGGCCTGCATCACCCGGGCGCGAACCTCGTCGAAGGTAGCCTGGTGGGCCGGGGAGACCTCCTTCAGTTGCAGAACGGTGTAGCCCGCCGGTAGTGCCACCGGGTCACTGACCGGGGCGGTCGGTTGACCGGCGGTGGCTGCCGGAAGTCGAAAAGCGGCTTCCTGGAAATCCCGTTCCGCTCCAAGAGCAGGAAGGGCCTGCTCGCGAGTGAAGGGCGGGGATTCGACCACCGGCCAGCCAGCTGCTTGCGCCGCCGCCTCCAGTGTTTGCCCGGCCCGGACGGCGGTCACAATTTTCCGCGCCTGGGCGAAAGCCTCCTGCTCGACTTTCTGCTGCTTCAGTCCTGGCTCAATCTCGGCCCGCACTTCCGCCAGCGGCCGCAGCCGTTCCTGCTGGTGCTCCAGCACCTGGACGATGTGGACGCCGTAGCTGGTTTCCACCAGCTCGGGCGGGCTGCCCGAAGGCAGCGAGAAAATCACCTGCTCCAGCGCGGGCACGGTCTGGCCCCGTTGGATCCAGCCGATTTCCCCGCCTTTCTCGCGCGTGGCTGTGTCGGCGGAATGCTCTTTGGCCAAAGCGTCGAAGCCGGCGCCGCGGCGCAACTGCGCCAAGACTGCTTCTGCCTGCTGCCGCGCCTCGTCGGGAGCCGCTTCCGAGCTGCCCGGCGCAGGCTGGCCGGCAGCCGCGCTCTCGACGCTGCGCAGAAACAGAATGTGGCGGACGCGCACGCGCTCGGGGATGCGGTAGCTCTCCCGCCGACCCTGGTAGTACTCCTCCAGCTCCTGCTCGCTCACCGTCACGCGGCGGCTGAGCTGGTCGCGATCAATCGGAACCAAGCGAACCACGCGCCGCTCCGGCAACTGGTAGCGAGCGCGGTTGGCCTGATAGTAGCTCTGCAGCTCCTCCGCGCTGGGCGTCACCCGACGGGCGTACTCTTCGGGGCCAAAGACAACAAACTCGATCTTGGCGGTCTCAGTCCGGCGGCGGTATTCCTGCTCAACCTCGGCCGGAGAGACGCTCACCCCGCCGGTAACCCAGAGGGCCAGCTTGGTCAGCAGCACTTGCCGCTCCACCTCCCGCTCGAAGGCGGGCACGCTCATCCCCAACTGCGTGCGCACAATCTGTTCGTAGGTCTGCGCGCCCACGAACTGGCCCCCCGGATAGAAGAGAGAATTCTGCTGCAACTGCAGCGCCACTTCCTCGGGGCTGACGCGGAAGCCCAGCCGGCCGGCCTCGTACTCCACCACCTCGCGGGTGATCAGGTCCTCGACGATGCCCTGGAGAAGGAACTTGCGGAACTGCGACGGGTCGCCGCCCAACTGCTGGGCGCGGCGCTGGTACTCGCGCTGCACCGCGTCCTGGGTGACCGAGGCCTCGCCCACCCGCGCCAGCACGCCCTGGGGATCGCGCAGGCTCAAGTCGGCCTGGCTCAAGCCGGGCACCAGCGTGACCACCATCATCACGCCGACGATCAGCACGATGACCCAGAACATGATCCGGACCATCAGCTTGCGCTGCCGGAACAGCTTCAGCATCGGACTCCCTGCCCGCCTTGCCCGACCGACAGGCGGGCCACTGGCAGGCTCGCAAAACGACCATTATAGGAGACCTCCAGCAGGGGCACAAGCGCCGCCCCCGCGGCCGAAGAGAATTGAATCCCCCCAGAGGTTGTGCTACTGTCGGCAGTTGGGTTCTCGGCGACAGCCGCAAGAGTTGCCCTCAGGGCCAACGGGTTCACCCTGAATGGGTTCACCGTGAACGGGTAGGCATGACCACAGAACGACCGACCAAAGTCCGCCGCGGCGGGGGCTGGGAGTATTGGACTACCGTCACCTACCGCAGCGTTGCGCTGGTCGTCATCGCCGTGTTGATTATGGGCCTGAGCGTCCTTCACCTCCTGAACCCGGCGCTGCTGGGCAACGCCCTAGCCAAGATCACCGGCGGCGGCGGCCAAGCCGGCACGCTGCAGCGCACCGCCTTCGCTCGCTTCGCCAACCTCGACGGCAGCGTGCGGATCAAGAAGCGCAACTCCGTGCAATGGGGCAATGCCGATTACCAGATGGTGCTGGAAGAAGGCGATATCATCCAAACCGCCGCCCAGGGCATCGCCCGCATCGTGTTCTTCGACGGCACGACCTATGTAGTGAAACCGGAGACGCTGATTGTCATCGAGCAGAACAAGACCCTGGCCAACAGCGCCAGCAAGGTGGCGGTGCAGGTGAGTTCGGGCGCGGTGGATCTCTCCACCGGGAGCTGGGACGTGCCCGGGTCGAGCTCGGAGGTGCGCTTTGAGAATGCCGTGGCGCGGATGAACGAGAACTCTCGTGCTGCCATCCGCCAAAACCCCGAGGCCAATATTCACGAAATCACGGTGAGCGAAGGCAGCAGCCAGGTGGCGCGCGGCGGCCAGACCGTGCGGGTCGGTCCGTACGAGCGAGCCAGCTTCCGCCGCGCCGACGACCCGCTGACCAAGGAGAACGTGCTCTCCCCGCCCGAGCTGTCGCGGCCGCGCAATCTGGAGCCCATCATCAGCACCCGGCCCAGCCAGGAGGTGGTGCGCTTCGAGTGGCAGCCGGTGGGGGGCGCCCAAGCCTATCTGCTGCGGGTCTCCACGTCCCCGCTGTTCACCAGCGAGGTTCTCAGCCGCCGGGTGGGCGACACCAGCTTCAGTACCCGCGGGCTGGCTCCGGGGGACTATTACTGGACGGTGCGGGCTCTGGATGGCAAAGGCGAAGAGAGCCCGGAGGCGGAGGCGCGGCGCTTCACCCTGGCGGAACAGCCCGCGACGGAACAGCTTTTGCTGGTGATTAACGACATCATCCAGCACGGGCGAGTGATTGAAATCGTGGGCAAGACCGAGCCCGGGGCCATTGTTACCATCAACGCCGAACCCGTGGCTCTGGTGCAGCCTGACGGCGGTTTCCGGCACTTCACTTCGCCGCTGCCCCATGCCGGGGTGCACACCGTCACCATCGTGGCGCAGAACCGGCGGGGCGAGGTGGTGACGCGGAAGCAGCCGGTCTTGGTCAAGTAGTGGGGTTGGCGTTCGAGTGGGGAACCTATCCGGGGGTCAAGCAAGAATGAACCTGCGTTCGGTTTTCAGCATGTTCTCTTCGGATCTGGCCATTGATCTCGGCACCGCCAACACCCTGGTCTACGCCGCCGGGCGAGGGATTGTGGTCAACGAGCCCTCGATCGTGGCTCTGAACAAGAACAACGGCGACATTTGCGCGGTGGGGCGCGAGGCCAAGGAGATGCTGGGCCGGACGCCGGGCAACATCGTCGCCATCAAGCCGATGAAGAACGGGGTGATCGCCGACTTCAAGGTGACCGAGCGGATGCTGAACTACTTCATCCGCAAGGCCCACAACCGCAAACTGCTGGTGCACCCGCGCATCGTCATCGGCGTGCCCAGCGAGATCACGCCGGTGGAAAAGCGGGCGGTGCAGGACTCCGCCTACCGCGCCAAGGCCAGCGAGGTCTATCTGGTCGAGAGCGCCATGGCCGCGGCCATCGGCGCCGGGCTGCCCATCACCGAGCCCTGCGGCAACATGGTGGTGGACATCGGCGGGGGCACCACCGAGGTGGCAGTTATTTCCCTGAGCGGCATCGTCTTCTCCCGCTCGGTACGGGTGGCAGGCAATGAGATGGACGAAGCCATCATGAGCTACCTGAAGCGCAAGTATAACCTGCTCATCGGCGAGCGCACCGCCGAACTGATCAAGACTGAAATCGGCTCGGCCTATCCGCTGGAGCGCCCCGTGACCATGGAGATCAAGGGGCGCAACCTGATCGAGGGCGTACCCAAGACTCTGACCGTCACCGACGCCGAAATCCGCGAAGCCCTCTCCGAGTGCGTCTCGGCCATCATCAATGCCATTCGGGTGACGCTGGAACGCACGCCCCCGGAGCTCTCGGCCGACATCAGCGACCGCGGCATCGTGCTCACCGGCGGCGGCTCTTTGGTGAAGAACCTCGACAAACGCATCGCCGAGGAAACCGGCCTGCCGGTCTCTCTGGCCGACGATCCCCTGGCCTGCGTGGTCCTGGGAGCGGGCAAGATGCTGACCGAGTTGAAGCTGCTGCGACGGGTCACGATCGAGTGAGGCCCACAGGGCGGCGGGGGCCTGAGCTATGCGCGCCTTTGTCGAACGCCATCGACACTCCAGCCTGCTGGTGGCCGTG
>DATEUS010000016.1:0-2414 GCA_035282985.1 Candidatus Acidiferrales bacterium | reverse complement strand
GCCAGCGCATCCAAGAAGGATTGGGACAGGTAAAGCAACGCCTGGGCCCGCCCGGTGCCATTGAGCGCGCCGCCCGCGCCGTTGTGGCGGCGGTGGAAATCCAGGAGAGAGCTGAGGACGCCAGATGATCAAAGAGCCCGTTTGCTTCGACCCCCGGAGGCGCCTGGCGGCATTGGTGGCGGCAGCTGTCTTTTCCCTGACCGCACTGTCGCCGATGTCGTTGCAGGCGCAGGCCGAGCGCTCTCCTTACCACGTGTCCCGCTACAACATCGAGGTCGAGCTTGAGCCCGATGTCCATCAACTCCGGGTCCGGGCTCGACTCACGGTGGTGGCCGACGAACCTCTGGCCTCTCTCAACCTGTTCCTGAACAAAAACCTTAGAGTGGAGCAAGTGCTTGACCGCGCCGGCAAAGAGCTTCCCTTTGAGCGAGCCCCGCAGGCGGAGAGCTTTCGCATCGACCTGCCGGAAAGAGTTCCCGCCGGCCAGTCAGTGGAATTGGTCGTTGCCTACGTGGGGGCCTTCGACCCGGCCCTGCGACCGGAGCGCGGCCCGCAGCTCGCCGCCATCGATTCAAAAGGATCTTACCTGCTGCCCGAGGCGCGCTGGTTTCCGCAGTCGGTTAACGTCTGGGACCGCTACGCCATGACGCTCAGCGTGACTGTTAGCGGAGATCAAATCGCCCTGAGCTCCGGCAAGCTCGAGCCGTGCCGGGCGATTCCTGCGGGAAAGACGCTGTGCGTCGTGCGCGCCGACCAACCCACCCTGACAGGAACGCTGGTGGCCGGGCCGTTCGTCAAGGTGTCCCCCCCCGCTGGTGCGCCGCTCACCTTCTACCTCCGCACGGTGCGAGAGACCGAGGCTTCAGCCAACGCCGAGACTCTGGCCGACATCATCGCTTTCTTCTCCGATAAGTTCGGGCCGCTGGAGAACCCGGAGCTCGCCGTAGTAGAAACCCCGGACGACGCCTGGGAGGCCTATGCAGCGCCCGGCCTGCTGCTGCTTCCCACCCGCCAGTGGAGCTCATCCATCAACCCGCGCTTGCTGGCGCGCTACGTGGCGCAGCAGTGGTGGGCGGCCCGGACCAGCCCGGCCACGGCCAGCGACGTTTTTCTCTCTGACGGCCTGGCGCGCTACTCTGAGGCGCTCTACTTCGAGCACACCGCCGGCGAGGAAGGCCTGCACAAAGTGCTGGAAGACCTGACCGTGGGGGCGCTGGTGGACGAGAGCGCGGCGCCCATCGCCAATGCCCAGCGCCTGGCCCCCTACTCGCCCGAATACAACTCCGTCGTCCGCGACAAGGGTGCCATGGTGCTGCACATGCTCCGCCAAGTGCTGGGGGATGAGGTTTTCTTTCGCGTGCTGCGCGAGTACGCCCAGCGCTTCGCCGGTCGCGGCGCCACCATAGACGAGTTTGAGCATCTCGCTGAAGAAACCAGCGGCCAGCCGCTCGATTATTTCTTCGGGCAGTGGGTCCGCTCCACCGGCGTGCCCCAGTTCAGTATGGAATATGTCATCTATCGCACCCAGAAAGGCTTCCGCGTGGCCGGGGAGCTGAAGCACGAGCTAGAAATTTTCCGCATGCCCATCCCGGTGCGGGTGGACACTGAAGGCCCGCCGGTCACGCAGGTCGTGGAGACGGCCGGCCCCCGCTCGGCCTTCTCCATCGAGACCTTCGGCAGGCCGCTGCGCATCGAAATCGACCCCGACTACAACGTGCTCAAGTACACGCCGGCGCTGCGCGTGCGAGTGGCCATTGCCCGCGGTGAAGCTCTCTTCCAACGCGGGCAGTATTTCGAAGCCACGCGGGAATACAACCAGGCCCTGGAGGTGAAGCGAAATAGCTCCCTGGCCCACTACCGCATGGGCGAGGCCTTCTTCGCCCAGCGCAACTACCAGGCCGCCGCCAACTCCTTCCGCGAGGCCATCAACGGCGACCAGGAACCCAAGTGGACTCTGGTCTGGAGCCACATCTTTCTGGGCAAAGTGTTCGACCTCACCGGCCAGCGCGAGCGCGCCATCAATGAGTACCGCCGCGCCCTAGACACCAACGACGACACTCAGGGGGCGCAGGCCGAAGCCCAAAAGTACTTGCAGGAACCCTATCGCCGCGAAACCCGCACCATCGAGACCATCAGCCGGCCCTAGGCGAGCCCCGGCTAGAGCGGCTCCAGGCCGCTCAAGTAAACGTCGGCCACACCTTTCGCCTGCACCAATACTTTGAAGGTCTCTCCCATTCCTTCCGGGTGGACCAACTGCTTCAGGGCTAACCGCGCCTGCAGCTTTTCGGTTTCGCTGCCTCCCGGCTGTTCCAGGTCGGCAAAGCCGCTGGCGCGAGCCAGTGCCAGCAGAAAGTTCGTCTGCGGCGCCAGACCCAGCGTTGCCAAACCCAGTTCCCGGCCCCGCTCTTCGAGCG
>DATEUS010000015.1:0-3910 GCA_035282985.1 Candidatus Acidiferrales bacterium | reverse complement strand
GAAGACGCCACCAAAAACACCGGGCTTTAGCCCCTGAGGCGCTCTGACTCCCCTTTGTCGGGGCATTGACTCAGTCTTGAAATGGCTTCTAGCTTGGCGGCTGGCGAATGTCCCCGGCGGCCGGTGCCTGGGGGGCCGAAGGCAAGTTGGACTCCGCGCCCGAACCTATTGCTTTTCAAACCAGGGTGCGAGCGGGGCTGAGTTTCCCATAGACCAAACGGCGCGGCTGCGCTAGAGTAGTTCGCTTTGCGCACCAGAGGAGTGAACCCGCAGGCCATGAACCAGGAAAAGCAATCTGGCCACGGCCACGCAACCCGGCGGCGCCTGCCAGCCGTGGCCGCTGTGCTGCTGGCACTGGCACTGCTGGCCGGCCTCGGCGGCTGCGGCGGCAACGGGGGCACCGCCCCGCCTCCTCCACCTCCTCCGCCCATTCTCACAACGACCTCACTCTCCGACGGGGTTGTTGGCGTGGCCTACAGCGCCACCCTCGGTGCCATCTCCGCCGCCCCACCGTTGAGCTGGAGCGTCGCCGCCGGTGGCAGCCTCCCCGCGGGCCTGAGCCTCGACAGCGCGACCGGCAAGATCACCGGCACTCCCACCACAACCGGCGCCTCGTCCTTCACCATTCAGGTAACCGACGCCCGCGACCAAACCACCACGCGCGACTTTACCATCGCCATCGGCAACCCCGCCGACCCCCGCGTCGTACGCGTCAGCCTGGCCAATGACGGTAGCCAGGCCAACAGCGATTCCGGCAGCCCGGCTTTGAGCGACACCGGGCGCTACCTGGCCTTCACTTCCTTCGCCGACAACCTGGTGACGGGGGACACCAACGGCTTCCCTGACGTCTTCCTCCGCGACCTCGACCCCGGCTGTCTGCGCACGGTCCGGGTGAGCGTGGCCAGCGACGGCACCCAAGCCAACAATCAGAGCTTTTCCCCGGCTCTGAGCGCCGTGAACGCCGGGCGGCTCTTCGTCGCCTACGTGTCGGATGCCACCAACCTGGTGGCGGGCGACACCAACAGCACCCGTGACGTTCTCGTCACCGTGGTGGACGTCAGCGGCTGCCCGCCGGCACCGATCGGGACCTTTCGGGTGAGCCTGGCCAGCGACGGCATCACTCAAAGTGACAAACTCAGCCTGTTGCCCTCCATCAGCGCTGACGGTCTTCTGGTGGCCTACACCTCCGACGCCACCAACCTGGCGGAAGCGGACAGCAACGCAATCACTGACATTTATCTGACCGAGCTCAGCTTTTCCGGCGGGGTCCTCAGCGTGGTCGACACCCGCCGGGTCAGCCTCGCCCGCATTCCTCTGGCGGTGCTCGGCAACACCACCGCCGACATCTTCAGCGCCACCACCATCGGCAAGTCCACACTTACCCTGACGGTGGATGCGCATATCGGTAACCAGGTGCAGATCGTGCAGGGCACGGGCGCGGACCAGCTCCGAACCATCACCGACAACGACGCCACCACCCTCACCGTTGCTCCCCCCTGGGACACCGTGCCTAACGCCACCAGTGTCTTCCGCATCCTTTCCCGCCAGGACTTTACCGCCACCGTCTTCACCGCCACCACCATCGGCAGCTCCAGCCTGGCCATGGGCACCGACGAGCATGTTACCCGGGTGGTCGAGATTCTCAGCGGGCAAGGCGCGGGCCAGCTCCGGGTCATCGATACCAACGACGCCACCACCTTCACCCTCAAGAGCGCCTGGGATCCTGTTCCCGACGCCACCAGCGTCTTCCGCGTTCTCCATCAGGCCAGCGCCCTCGCTCTCCGCGGGCGCGTCAGCCCGGACGGCGCCTTCGTGGCCTTCGATAGCACCACCCGGTTCGAAATCGAGGACACCAACAACGCCGCCGACGTCTTTCTCTACGATCGCGCCAGCGGCGAGACTGTCCGGGTCAGCGTGAATGCAACGGGCGAGCTGACCAACGGCGCCAGCACCATCGCCGACCTCAAAGCCGGCGACCGGCTGGTGCTTTTCCAATCCTCGGCGACAGGCATGCTGGAGCTGCTCCCCAACACCCCGGCCGACATCTTCAGCAGCACCACCATCGGAAACTCGACTCTCACTCTGACCCCGGACGCCCACATCGACCAACAGATCCAAATCACGGCCGGGACCGGCTCCGGGCAGACTCGCACCATCACCGACAACACGGCGACTACTCTTACAGTCGGAACAGCCTGGAGTCCTGTGCCCGATGCCACCAGCGTCTTCCGCGTGCTGCCCGACTCTAACAACGCCGCCGATATTTTCCTTCGTGACCAGGCCGCCGGCACCCTCACTCGGGTAAGCCTCGCCGAGGACGGCAGCCAAGCGAACAGCGGCGCCGATACCGATGCCCGCCTCAGCGACGGCGGCCGCCTGGTGGTCTTCACCAGCGCTGCTAGCAACCTGGTGGCTGCAGACCGCAACAACGTCCGCGATGTGTTTCTCCGCGACCGGCAGACGGCTGCGACCCGCCGCCTGAGCCTGGCCCTGGGCGGCACCAATCCCAACAACGAGAGCATCGATCCCGTCATCAGCTCTGACGGCACCACCGTGGCTTTCGCCTCGACCGCCACCAACCTGGTGCCCGGCGACACCAACAACGCCCGAGACATCTTTCTCGTCACCACTGCCATCAGCGACCCCGGACCGCCTCCGCCCGCGCCGATCATCCTGGCCACGAAACTACCTTCGGCACGGCAAGGCGTCGCCTACAGCGTCCGTCTGCCGGCCAAAGGCGGCACACCGCCTTTGTTCTGGAGCGTGGCCCAGGGCGCGTTGCCCCCGGGGCTCTTTCTGGATCCGAAGACCGGCACACTCACCGGCACCCCGCAGCAGCCGGGTCAGTATCGCTTTACCCTGCTGCTGATGGACGCCCAGCGCCCGGCCCGGTGGACGCAAAGAACGCTGACCCTGGTGGTAAACCCCTAGCCAGAGTGCTTCCGCCACGGTAAGATTCCTTTTCCCCGTTCAGCCGCAATGAGCGCGCGATGAAGAGCTCGGACCTGCGTCAACTACTGGAGCACACCATCCTCGTGTGCGACGGCGCCATGGGCTCGCAGATTTACGAGCATCTCGGCCACACCCGCTCGGTCGAAGAGGTGAACCTCCACGAGCCCGAGCGGGTGCTGCGCATCCATCTTTCCTACATCGAAGCCGGAGCGCGGCTGATTGAAACCAACAGCTTCGGCGCCAACCGGACCAAGCTCACTGCGCTCGGACTCGGCGACCAAGTGGTGGCCATCAACCAGCGGGCCGTTAAGATTGCCCGCGAAGCGCGCGAAGCCGCCGGCGCCGATGTGCTGATCGCCGGCTCCGTAGGCCCGTTGGGACTGATGTGGGGGGTCTCGGAAACGCTGCCGGCCGAGAAGGCACGACACGTCTTTCAGGAGCAAGCAGCCGCCCTGGAGGAGCGCGGGGTTGACCTCTTTATCCTCGAGACCTTTCCCAGCCTGCAGGAGCTTGTCTGGGCCATTGAGGGCGTGCGGAGCTTCTCCCAACTGCCTATCATCGCCCAGCTTGCCTACACCGAGGAGGGCAAAACCCTGGCCGGCGATGATGCCGCTGAGGCCAGCCGACGCCTGCTGGAGCTGGACGTGGATGTGGTCGGCGCCAATTGCAGCATTGGCCCGCAAGATATTCTGGGCGTGCTGCGCTTGCTGGGAGAGGCTGGCGGCCCGCGGCTTTCCGTTCAGCCCAACGTCGGCCTGCCCCGGCGGATGGGTGACCGAGTCATCTACCCCAGGTCCACCCCCGCCTACTTTGCCGAGTTTGCCCGCGAGGCGGCCGCACTGGGGGCCAGCATCATCGGCGGCTGCTGCGGCACGACTGCCGAGCATATCCGTGCGATTGCGGGCGCGGTCAAAGAACTCTCACCGGCAGCCGCCCGGCCCCCCAAGCGGGCAAAGGC
>DATEUS010000014.1:0-9399 GCA_035282985.1 Candidatus Acidiferrales bacterium | reverse complement strand
TCGCCGGCGAAGTGGCCGACAGCCCCCGCTCCGTCATCCCCCAGCAGGTCGAGAACGGCGTGGCGGTGCGCATGGCCTTGCTGGAGCTGTTCACGGGAGCGCCAGCGTGAAGCCGCTGCTGATTAAGAACGGGCGTGTCATCGATCCTGCTTCGGGACTCGACGCGCGTCGCGACCTGTTGATCGATGAGGGCCGCATCGCCGCCATCGCCGAAAAGCTGGAGCAGCCCGAGGCCGAGTTCCTCGACGCCTCCAACTGCGTGGTGGCTCCCGGCTTCGTTGATATGCACGTCCACCTGCGCGAGCCCGGCAAGGAAGGCGCGGAAACGATCCAGTCGGGAACGCAGGCGGCGGCCGCCGGCGGCTTCACCGCTGTCGCCTGCATGCCCAACACCCAGCCGGTGAACGACGCCCCGATGGTGACCCGCTTCATCCTGGGGCAGGCGGAGCAGGCCGGCGCCGCCCGCGTCTATCCCGTGGGAGCGGTCACCAAAGCCAGCGCCGGGGAAGAGCTGGCCGAGCTGGAGTCGCTGCGAGCCGCGGGCGTGGTGGCGGTCAGCGACGACGGCCAGCCGGTCTACAGCACCCGCTTGCTGCGACGCGCGCTCGAATACTGCCAAGCCCTCAATATGCCGCTCATCGACCACTGCGAAGAGCCCACGCTGGCTGAAGGCGGCGTGATGCACGAGGGCGAATGGTCGCTGCGCCTGGGCCTGCGCGGGCAGCCGGCGCTGGCCGAGGTGCTACCTGTGCTGCGCAACGCCCGCCTGGCGGCTGAGACCGATGCACGCGTCCACATTGCCCATTTGTCAACCCGCGCCGCTTTGGAGGTGGTGCGCCGGGCCAAGCAGCAAGGGGTGGCTATCACCTGCGATGTAACTCCTCATCACTTTTCCCTGACCGATGCCGCCTGCTGCGACTACGACACCAACTTCAAGATGAATCCGCCCCTACGCACCGCCGAAGACGTGGCCGCGCTGGTGGAAGGTTTGGCCGACGGCACCGTGGATGCCATCGCCAGCGACCATGCTCCCCACAAGGACTCAGAAAAGCAGACCGATTTCGATTCCGCCCCCTTTGGCATCATTGGCCTGGAGACGGCATTGGCACTGGCGCTGGAGAAGCTCTACCACACCGGCAAGATTTCGCTCACCCGCCTGGTGGAGCTGTTCTCCACCGCTCCGGCCCGCATTCTGGGCGTGCCCGGTGGCCGGTTGCAGGTGGGCGCACCAGCCGATATCACCGTCTTCGACCTGGAGCGGAAGTGGACCTACCGCGCGGAGGAAGGGGTTTCAAAGAGCCGCAACACGCCCTTTGATGGCTGGAGCTTCCGCGGCGGCGCCGTGGCCACAGTGGTCAACGGCAGAATCATCTTCCACCGCTGAACGGGCGCACAACTGCCCCGGAAACAATTCCCGCAGAAACCAGGAACCGCTGGCAGCTCTAGCAGAATGCTCAACAACTCCCCGAACTTGTCATTCCGAGACCGTAGGCCGAGGAATCTGCTTTTCTTTCTGCCGTCTGCCAACCACAAGCAGATTCCTGCCTCGACTTTCGCTCGGCATGGTCCCTCGACTTCCGCTCGGGATGGTGAGCAAGAGCCGAACCATGAGCGAAAGTCGAACCATCGCTTCGCCCCCGCCGAGCGGGGGCAGGCTCGGAATGACAGTGAGCCACTTTTTCAGCCTTCTGCTGGAACCTATTTCAAAACCGTGCGATTTTGTGCACCAGGAAGGGCACGACTTCACTTGTCCTGAGCGGAGTCGAAGGAAGCCGTGCCGACAAAGCCACCAAATACGCGGGGCTTCAGCCCCTGAGGTCCTCTGAGTCCCTTCTGTTGAGGCAGTTGGCTCTGTTCTGAAATGGCTTCTAGAAGTGGCTGAGGGCGTGCGCCGGGCCTTCTTCCGGCACGTGGATGGAGTGCGAGTGCACCACCTGACCGTTCTGCTGCCGGTAGAAGTGGTTGAGCGCTCCCTTGCCCTTGCCGAGGGAGTAACCCTTGGCGATGGCTTTGGCCACATAGGCCTTGGCGAGCACGAGGGCTTCGTTCAGTGGTCGCCCGGACGCCAGGTTGGCGGCGATGGCGGAAGAAAACGTGCAGCCGCTCCCGTGGGTGCACTCGGACTTGACCCGGTCGGTCTCAAAGGGAGTGAAGGTCGAGCCGTCGTAGAGCAGGTCGAGCGGCTTCTCCAGGTCACCGCCGGTGATGACCACCGCCCGCGCCCCCAGGGCGTGGAGCTTTTCGGCGGCCGCCTTCATGTCCTCCACTTTCTTGATTTCGATACCGGTCAGCGCGGTGGCTTCGGCGATGTTGGGCGTGACCACCGTGGCCAGCTTCAGCAGACGCTGGCTCAGCTCGCCGATGCCGCTGGCTTCCAGCAATTCCATCCCCGAGGTGGAGCGCAGCACCGGATCAAGCACCACGCAGGGAAACTTTTTCTTGGTCAGTATTTCCGCCACCACCTGCACGTTGGCGCGCGTGGCCAGCATGCCGATCTTGACCCCGGCGATCGGAATGTCTTTGACCAGCTCTTCCAACTGCGCGCGCAGCAGTTCGGCCGAGACCGGCTGCACGCCCCGCACCCCGCGCGTGCTCTGCACGGTCAGCGCCGTAATGGCCGCCACGCCGTAGCTGTTGTGAGCAGCAAATGTTTTCAGATCGGCCGCAATGCCGGCACCCCCGCAGGGATCAAAGCCGGCGATTGTCAATAAGACAGAGGGAGAGACACCTGCTTGTTGGTTCATCTTCCGCGCACACCTCCAACCTTACTTTCCCGTGCCAAGACTACCGCAAAAAGGAAGTCAAGGCAAAAGATTTTTGGCGCGCGGGAAAAAATCTTTCCCGGAGGCGCGGTGCTTGTCAACTCAGGGGAAGAGTCCTCGCACCAGCGTGGCCTGGGAGACGCGGCCGATGGCGAGGATGTAGGCGGCCACGCGCATGTTGACTCGATGGCGCAGCGAGGCCTCGTGCACCTCGCGGAAGGCGCGCTTCATGATAATTTCCAGCTTGGCGTTGACCTCGTGCTCCTCCCAGAAAAAGTTCTGCAGGTCCTGCACCCACTCGAAGTAGCTGACCGTCACCCCGCCGGCGTTGGCCAAGATGTCGGGCAGCAGGAAGACGCCCTTGCGCGTCAGGATGTCGTCGGCCATGGGGGTGATGGGCCCGTTGGCGGCCTCGGCGATGATGCGCGCTTTGATGTTGGCGGCGTTCTCGCTGGTGATCACATTCTCGAGCGCCGCCGGGATCAGAATGTCGCACTTCAACTCCAGCAACTCCTCCGGGCGGATGCGCGAGGTGCCGGCCAGCGCCACCACCGAGCCGTTCTTTTCCTTGTGCCGGAGGGCCTTGAGCGGGTCGAGCCCACGCGGATTCACCACCGCGCCCTTGGAGTCGCTGATGGCGATGATCTTGGCTCCCTGCTCGTGAAAAAGCCGGGCCGCGATGCCGCCGGCATTACCGAACCCCTGGATGGCGACCTTGGCGCCGCGCAACGGCATCCGTTTGATCCTGCAGGCTTCCTGGGTGACGAACAGGCAGCCACGCGCCGTCGCCTCGTGGCGTCCTTCCGAGCCGCCCAGCGACACCGGCTTGCCGGTGACCACGCCCAGGCAGGAATAACCCACCGTCATCGAGTAGGTGTCCATGATCCAGGCCATGGTCTGCTCGTCGGTATAGACGTCGGGGGCGGGGATGTCGCGGTCGGGGCCAATGATGGGCAGGATTTCGGAGACATAGCGCCGCGTCATCCGTTCCAGTTCGCTCTGTGACATCTTGCGCGGATCGCAAATGACGCCGCCCTTGCCCCCGCCGAAGGGGATGTTGACCACCGCCGTCTTCCACGCCATCCAGGCCGCCAGAGCCTTCACCTCATCCAGACTCACGCTGGGGTGGTAGCGGATGCCGCCCTTGGCGGGCCCGCGGGCAATGTTGTGCTGCACGCGATAACCCTCGAAGACTCTCACCGAGCCGTCATCCATTCGGGTGGGGACGGAGACCACCATCTGCCGCTTGGGGGTGCGCAACACTGCCCGGAGCCCGGGGTCGAGTTTCAAGTAGTCAGCCGCCTGGTCGAACTGCAATTGGGAGATGGCATAGGGATTGAGATCTTCCTTCATCGCATCGCCTCCTGCGCGGGCTTGGAGAAGGACCGCAATAGTTTTGTTGAGAGGCCCTGCTAACCTGTCTTGTGCACCAGATTCTGCTGCTGGGCGCGGTAGGCGTCGCGGCAGCCCGGGGAACAAAAGTAAAGGGTCTCGCCGTCGGCGCTCTCGCGCACAGCCATCTCGACGTCCACATAGGTGCCGCACTGCGGATCGCGCCGCACCGTACCGCGGTGGGCGGGCGGCGCCGTCGGCGGCGGCTCCATGCGCTCCATCCGTTCTACCGCCAGGCGGAACAGGCGCTTCCAGCCGAGGGTCCAGAACCAACGCCAGAACCAGCGCAGAAGCAGAACAGCCGCCAGCAAGACAGCCAGACGCAGCAGCCAGGTCATGGGCGGGAACTCTCCTGCGCCAGCGCGCGTTCGAGCAGGGCCACCCCGGGGAAGTCAGGATGGGTGCGCCGCAACTGCTCGAAAGCCTGGCGCGCCCCGTCTCTATCCTGCTTGCCCTGCAGGCGGGTTAGAGCCACTCCATAGAGCGCCTGGGGCTTGTTGGGCTCCACCTCCAGCGCCTGCTGGTAGGCCGTCAGGGCTTGGTCGAAGCGGCTCAGGTTGAAGTAGCAGGTGGCCAGATCGGTGCGGGCGTCGGCGTTCTTGGGGCTGAGTTCAAGTGCGCGCTGGTACCAGGAAATGGCCGGCTCCCAGCGCTGGTTGTCATAGAGGAAGTTGGCCAACTCGAGCGCCGGCTTAGGGTCGCGGGGATTCTTCTCCGCCGCCTCCTGGAGCGCCTGCCACCGTTGGGAGATGTCCATGGGCGGGTGACCCTCGGGCAAGGGTTCGCTTCCCATCGGGCCGGCTGTGGGCGCCGGGGCCGCGGTGGTGCGCAGAGGGCTGCTGGCAACCTGCCGCCAATAGACGTAGCCGCCGGCGAAACCGATGGCAGTAAAGAGAAGAGCAGTAATCAACAGGTCTCGCCGCATGATTCGCTCACGTGGGTGTGGAACGGGGGCAGTCTAGCGGCGCGGTCAGATAGTGTCAACAAGGCTCAGAGATAGGCCTGCAGGAAAGCCACGATGTCGTCGGCGACCGGCAAAGCGCCCCCGAGCAGATCGGTGCCGTGGGCGCTGCCGGGGTAGAGCTTGGTCACCACCTGGCCTTGGGCGGCGTCGGCCAGACGATGAACCGCCGGGGCGCTGGAGAGGTCCTCCTCCGCCGCCGCCAATAGCAGAGAGCGCGCGCCGTAGTCGCGCAACGCCGGCTCGGTGGTCACACCGCGGTAGTTCAGGCCGGGCGAGAGCAGCACCGTCAGCCGCACCAGCGGCTCTTCCGCCGCGAAGTTGAGGGCGGCGTTGGCGCCGATGCTGGCGCCGATGATGCCAATGCGAGCGGCGTCGACCTTCTTCTGCTCGCGCAGGAAGGTGAAGCCGGCCCGCACATCAGCCAGCAGCCGTTCGCGGTCGGTGCGACCTTGCTCGCGCAAGTCGAGCGCCAGCACGGCGTAGCCTTCCTGGCGCAGGCGGATGGCCAGCGGCGCCCAGTCTTCCTTGCTGTGGCCCAACATCGGCAGCAGCAGCACAGCAGGGGCCATCCGGGCGGGCGGCTCCCAGTAAAGCCCGGCCAGGTGCTCGCTGCCCAAAGCCACCTGGACGCTGCGAGGCTCATCGCAGCCCAGGGCGCTGAGAGAAAGGATGAGCGACCCAATCAAGAGGCCGGTGGCGAAGCGCGAGGGCACGGCGTTCTTCAGTCGAAGTCCTGTGGGGTGGGAACCACGGGCAACAACATGTCGGAGGCCGGGACGCCCAACTGCTCTAAGTAGTCCCGCGCCTCAGTGGCGAAGTCGCCCTCAGGCTCAAGTTGCAAATAGCGCTGGAAGGCAGCCACGGTGCCGGGCCGGCCGGCGACTCGGTCCGGCGCCTCGGCGGAAGGCTGCTGGGGAGAGGTGCGGAACAGCGCCACCCCCAGAAAGAAATGGGCGACCGCCAGGGTTGGGTCGCTGCGCGTGGCCTGCTCCAGCGCCGGCAGGGCCTCGTCCGAACGTCCGGCATTGAGCAGGGCGGCGCCGAGGTTGAACTGGTAGCTGGCAGCCCGGTCGGGATCGAGCTGAGCCGCCCGCCGGAAATGCTCCAGCGCTTCTGGCAGCCGGCCGGCAGAGACCAACAAGGTGCCGAGGTTATTGTGGTGCGCGCCTTCCGTGGGCTCCTGCTCCAGGGCGCGTTGAGAGGCGTCAAGAGCCGCGTCTGTCTGCCCGGCGGCAGCGTAGGCGGCTCCCAGCATGGCGTAGGTCGTGGTGCGATCTGGCTCCATCTCCAGAGCGGCCTGGAATTCTTTGACCGCTTCTTCCGGGTTCTTCTCTCTCAAGGAGCGCGCCCCGCGGTTGTAATGGCTCTGCAGGAGCTGCTCCTCCTCCAGGCGACGGGAATCGGCGTCGCGCTGGCGCTCCAGTTCGGGGTCCAGGGTGCGGCGGGCCGCGGCGGCTTCGTGCAGCTTCTTCAGATCAATCTCGACCCGCAGCCCCTCCTGATTCGCCGGCAGCGTAAGGGGGAATGACCAGAGGATTTCACCCGCGCGCAAGAGCAAGAGGTGATAGCGACCGGGTTGGAGGCTCGAATGGGCGAATCGCCCTTCCGGGTCGGTCTCGGTCTGTAGCCGCAGGTCGGTGCGGTCAAGCCCGCGGAGGATGACGGTGGCCCCGGCCAGCGGCTGGCCCTGCTCGTCGAACACCTGGCCGGCGATGGCGCCGCCAGGGGCCTGCGCGCTCAGCGTCAGCGTCGCCAGGCAACCCGCCGCGAAGGCGACCAAGAGCCGGCGCACTTTGCGGGAGACCATCGATGTGATTCCCTCCCCGGAAACCGTCTCTCGCACGCAAGGCGCCGAGAGGGGCAGGAAGATTCCCAAAAACTACTTCTTCTTCTTTACGCGCACCGCCGCGGGGGCGGTTTGGTCAATCGCGGCCAGCATAGCCTTGACGTCGTTGGCGAAGTGACCATTGGGCTCCAGGGCCAGATACTGCTCGAAGGCCTCGCGGGTTCCCGGCTTCAGGACCATCTTCACCACGTCGCCTTCGATCTGGGATTCCGCGGTCCCGAACAGGCAGACTCCCAGAAGGTAGAAGGCGTCGGCCCGCTGCGGATCTATCTCGGTGGCCTTGCGCAGGGGCTCCACCGCCGCCTGCAGGTTGCCGGCGTTGTAGAAAGTCACTCCCAGGTTGTAGTAGAACTGCCCTGCCTGGGCCGGATTGACCTGGGCCGCGGTCTCAAAGGCTTTGAGCGCGTCCTCCACCCGGCCGACCTTCGCATACAACTGGCCGAGGTTGTTGTAGGTGCCCGCCTCCTCCGGCTTCAACGCGATCGCCTTCTGGTAGGCCTCGATACCTTCCTGGGAGCGATCCACCAGGGAATAGGCGCGTCCCAACTGCGCCCAAACGGCGAACTGGGTGGGATCAGCGTCAGCGGCGCGCCGGAGAGCAACAATCGCCTCCTGGTACGCCATCGCCTGCAGCCCCTGGGCCGCCTGCGCCTGGCACTCCGAGAGGCAAGTGGGAGAGGAGCCTTCCGGACAGCGAGCGGAGCAGACCAGTTGGGCGTTAGGCTCCTTGAGCAATTGCAGCCCCAGGTCAAAGTTCTCGCGCAACACCTGGGCGCTGGCCATGGCCTTGCGCCGCTCTTCGACCTGCTTCTTCTGCTCCTCGGTGAGCGCCTGTTCCTGCAGCTGGCGCTCCTTCTGCAGGTCGAAATCCAGGCGCTTAATTCCGCCGATGTCCAGCGGAACGTCCCGAAGCGAATAAACCGTGGCGCCGCCCTGAACCACGCTCACGTTGTAGCGAGCGTTGCCCGCCGGCAAGCCCATGTAGACGTAGTACCCCTTGTCGTCGGTCTTGGTTTCAAAGTGCATCTTGATGTCGATGCGATCGATGGAAATGGTCACGCCCGCCATGGGCTTGCCATCCAGATCTTTCACATCGCCTTCCAGCCCGCCCGTCTGCGCCCGGAGCGGCACGGCCAATCCCAGAAAAACCCCCAAGGACAGCACCAGGAGGGAGATTGTGTGGAGTTTTCTCATAGCCTCTGCCTTTTCCTGCCAGTGAATTCTTCCTCGTTTCCAGTATAGTCGACTTGAACATCTCTGGGGAGAGAAACAGCGGCCGGCGCGAACGCCCCCATGAGTCTCTCCCTCCTTGCCCCCCGTCTGATTAGATGCGCGGCTTGGCGCTGCCTGCTGCCCGGCCCGCTCCTCCCCAGCAGGATGCTGAAAAACACTCCCGAACTTGTCATTCCGAGGCCGTAGGCCGAGGAATCTGCTTTTCTTCCTGCCAATCTCGGACCACAAGCAGATTCCTCGCCTGCCCGCCGCAGGCAGGCTTCGCTCGGAATGACAGGGATCCATTCTTTCATCACTCTCTAGGAACGAGGGCGGTAGGTGGCTGTGGTGGTGTCGCTCTCGAAGACGGTTACTGCCCGCAAGGTGACGCCGTTGGGGCTGGTCCCGACCCGCCGGGCCAACTCGTCATAGAAATAGCGGGCGATGTTTTCCGCCGAAGGATTGACATCGGTGAAAGGCGGCAGATCGTTCAAGAACTGGTGGTCGAGCCGGCCGATAATCTCCGCCATCTGCCGGCGCAGCGCCACGAAATCGTAGAGCAGGCCCACCGAGTCCAGCTTCTCCCCTGCCAGCACCACCCGCACCTTGTAGGTGTGGCCGTGAACATTCTCGCACTTGCCTTTGTAGCCGCGCAGGGCGTGGCCGGCGGCGAAACTCTCTTCCACTGTGACTTCGAACATTGATCTCTTATCCCTCGCGGAAAAAGCGCTGCACATCGTCCAGGTCGGAGGTCACCCGGTAGGGCGGCAGGCTTCCCAGGAAAAGTCTACCATACTGCTTGCGGCGGATGCGGTTGTCGAGCAGAGCCAGCAGGCCGCGATCGGTGACGGCGCGAATCAGGCGGCCGAAGCCCTGCTTGAGGGCGATGATGGCTTCCGGAATCTGGTACTCGGTGAAGGCGTTGTGGCCGTCCTCCTGCAAGGCCTGAATCCGCGCCCGCACCACGGGATCGGTGGGCACGGCAAAAGGCAAGCGGTCGATGATGACCGCGCTCAACTGCTCCCCCTGCACGTCCACTCCCTGCCAGAAGCTGGCAGTGGCGAACAGCACCGCGCCCGGCGTCTGCCGGAAGCGATTGAGCAGGGCGGTGCGGGGAGCGGTGCCCTGGAGCAGCAGAGGAAAATCCAGCCGCCGCGCCACCCGCCGGAAGATTTCCTGCATCTGGCTGTAGCTGGTGAAGAGCACGAAAGCCCGGCCACGGC
>DATEUS010000013.1:0-4691 GCA_035282985.1 Candidatus Acidiferrales bacterium | reverse complement strand
ACCACAGCCGCTCTCCAGCTTCAGGCCGCCCGCCGCCAGGACGGTGAGCCGGTGGAAGGGGCAACGATCCGACTCCTCTTGCACACCGGCACGCCCAAGCCGTTTGAGTTCGAGGGGCGGACGGACAAAGACGGCAAGGTCGAGTTGCAATTTCATATGCCTCGCCTGGGTCCCGGAGGGGCTCAGCTTCAGATCCAGGCCACTTGCCCTGAGGGGCAGGATGAAATCAAGTACAGTATGCGACCGAAGCCGAGGGCCGGAGCCTGATGCAGGTCGTCATCAACGGCGAGGGCCGAGAAATCCCCGACAGCCTGAACATCGAGGAGCTACTACGGCACCTGAACCTGCGCGTGGAGCGGGTGGCGGTGGAGCGCAACCGGGAGATTGTCAAGCGCGAGCGCTGGAGAGCGGTGCGGCTGGAGTCCGGGGATCGTCTCGAGATCGTGCACTTCGTAGGGGGCGGCTAGAGGGCCAGCAAGTGCCCCATCTTTTCTTTTTTCACTCGCAGGTAGCTACGATTGCCCCGGGCCGGTGCCGGCTGGCAGGGGACGCGTTCTACGACTCGAATCCCGGCGCTTTCCAGGGCCCTGACCTTATCCGGGTTGTTGGACAGCAAACGAACGCTGGTTAGTCCGAGAAAGCGCAGGGCGGAACCAGCCAGGCTGTAGTCGCGGCGGTCGGCTGGGAAGCCCAAGTGACGGTTGGCTTCCACCGTGTCCATCCCCGCGTCTTGCAACTCGTAAGCTTTCAGTTTGTTCAGCAGGCCGATGCCGCGCCCCTCCTGCGGCTCGTAGATCAGAACGCCGGCTCCTTTGCGGGCAATGGTTTCCAGAGCCAGCTCGAGTTGCGCGCGGCAGTCACAACGGGTCGACATGAGGACGTCGCCAGTCAGGCACTGCGAGTGGATGCGCACCAGGGGTGCCCGGCGGCGCCGCGGGTTTCCTTTGACCAGCGCCACCAGCGACTGGCCGCCCCGGCCCTCGAGTCCCAAGATGCGAAAGAAGCCGAAGCGCGTGGGGAGCCGCGCTTCCGCGACCCGGCGGAGAGCCGGTCGTTGCTTGGCTTTCTTGCGGTTCACGAAAGCATTATAGGGGGAGGCGTTACTCCCGGCAACCAGACACCTGTCACAGCGCCCGGGGCGCCTTTACAACCGACCCACGTTGCGCTACCGTAAGCCCGCGACGACTGCAATGGGACAAGTTCATCCCCTTCAAGATGTAGTTTTCATTCTCCTGTTTCGTGTGGGAGTGGCCTCGGCGACGGCCGCCCTCATCGTGCGGCTGCCGCGTTTCCAGCGCATGCTGGGCCAGGAAGAGCGCAGCCTGGATGAACGCTTGCTGTTCGTGCTGCTCTACGGGCCGATGGTGGCCATCGGGGTGCTGACCCGCATACTCCTCCGCTACGAGGCCGTGGATATCAGCTTGGAAGGGGCGCTGGTGGCGGGCCTGGTAGGCGGGCGAACCACCGGGATGATGGTCGGAACGATGGCGGCGCTACCGGCGTTCTTTAACCACGAGCTGCTCTCTCTGCCCTTCGGGATGCTTTGCGGGGCGGTGGGAGGCGTTCTGCGCGAATTGTGCGCGCACAAGGAGCGGATCTGGAACTTCGGCCCCTTTGTTTTCCTGAATGTTCCCAAGTGGATCTACCGGTTGGCGACCCAGGGAGAAGGGAACTGGCATCTGCTGCCGTTGTCGGCCTGCGTGGGTCTGGAGATGTTGCGCATTGTTATGGGGCAGGCGTTTCCCGGGGCGCTCTACTACTTGCACACGCGACAAGGCTGGCCGGTGATCTTGCCCATCCTGGGCACTGTCTTTGCCGTCGCTCTTCCCCTGACGATCTGGAACAACACCCGCATTCAGATCAAGCTGCTGGAGCAGGAGCAATCGCTGCTGGCGGCGAGAATGCAGGCCTTGACCAGCCAGATCAACCCGCACTTTCTCTTCAACACCCTGAACACCATCGGCTCGCTAACGCGGGTCAGCCCCGAGGCGGCGCGGGAACTGCTGGTCAAGCTGTCGCAGATTCTGCGGCGCCTGTTGCGCAAGGATGAGAACTTCGTCCCCCTGCGCGAGGAACTGGAGTTCATCGACAACTACTTGACCATTGAAATGGTGCGCTTCGGCCCGGAGAAGCTGCAGTTTCACAAGCAAATCGATGAGAGCACCTTGGATGCCATGGTGCCCAGCATGTTGCTGCAGCCGTTTGTGGAGAACTCCATTCGCCACGGGCTCACTCCTCGCCTTGAGGGTGGGGAGATACGGTTGCGTACGGCGCGGCTGGACGGTCGCCTGCTCATCGAATTGGCCGACAACGGTGTGGGGATTCCCGAGGGGCGCACGGCAGACGTCTACGAGAGCGGGATCGGGATCAACAACGTCCGCGAACGGCTGAGTGTCCTCTACGGCAAGGAATACCTGTTGAAGATTGAGAGCCAGCCAGGGCAGGGCACCAGCATTCGCATCGAGATTCCTGAGCTAGCGGCCTCCCAATCCTAAGACCACGCCCCTGGTACTAGCTTCCCGCCTGCAAGACCTGGTCGTAGAAAGCCTCATAGCGAGGGATGACGAGGGTGGCGCAATAACGGGCCCGCGCGCTCTCTCGCGCCCGCTCGCCCATCTGGCGGCCTCGGTCCGGATGACTGAGCAATTCGAGCGCGCAGCGGGCCATCCCTTCAACGTCTCCTGGCGCCACCAGGCAGCCGTCCTGGCCGGAGTGAATCAGCTCGCGCAGACCACCGACGTCGCTGGCAATCACCGGGACTTCGCAGGCCATGGCCTCGAGAGCGGCCAGACCGAACGATTCCAACTGGCTAGGGAGCAAGAAGAGGTCACACAGGCCGAGCTTCTCGTAGACGGCGCTTTGCTTGCCGAGAAAGAGCACGTCGTCGGTCAGGCCTTTCTGCCTGACCAGGTATTCGGCGTTGGCGCGCTCGGGGCCGTCCCCCATCAACAGCAGGCGAGCCGGCAGCTCCTTTCGCACCCGGGCAAAGATCTCGATGACATCGGGGATGCGCTTCACGGGGCGGAAATTGGAGAGGTGGGCAATCAGAAGCTCATCCTTGGGAGCATAGACGCGGCGCTGCTCGGGATCGGGGTAGCGCTTGTAGCGGTCGCAGTTGACGAAGTTGGGAATCACCTCGATGGGCTTCTGGGCGTTGAACTCGCGACGGGTGACGTCGCGCAAATACACCGAGACGGCGGTGACGCCGTCGGATTGCTCGATGGCGAAGCGGGTAATGGGCAGGAAGGAGCGATCCTGGCCCACCAAGGTGATGTCGGTGCCGTGCAACGTGGTGACAAAGGGCAGCGGGCGGGGGGCCCGCATGGCTTTGGCCAAGTAGGCGCTGACCGAGTGAGGAATGGCGTAGTGGACGTGCAGCAAATCGAGCTGGTAATGCTCGGCCACTTCCGCCATCTGGGTAGCCAGGGCCAGGGTGTAGGGCGGGTGGTCAAACAAGGGGTAAGCCGTCACTTCGACTTCGTGATAGCAGATGCGGCGGGCCACCTCCGGCTGGTCGTCCAGCTCGGCCAGCCGAATCGGCGGGGCGTAGCTGATGAAATGGACCTCGTGCCCGCGGGCGGCCAGCTCCATGCCCAGCTCGGTGGCAACGACGCCACTGCCGCCGTAGGTTGGATAACAGGTGATGCCGATTTTCATGCGCGCCTCACTCTAACAGACAGTTTTTCCCGCCGGCAAGACTCAGTCCGGCTGATGGACTTAGATGCAGGCACGTGCTAGATTGCCTCCCCGCCACTCTTAGACGATGAAACTCGCGAACAAAGTAGCGATTGTGACCGGAGCCGGCACCGGCATCGGCCGCGCCTGTGCCCAGTTGTTTGCCCGCGAGGGCGCAGCCGTGGTGCTGGCCGGGCGCCGCCGGGGGTTGTTGGATGAGGTGGTTGGGGGCATCGCCGCGACCGGCGGTCGTGCCTTGGCGCAGCCGTGCGACCTTACCCGCGCGGCCGAAGTCAGGACTCTGGTAGCACGGACGGTGGAAGCGTTTGGCGGCCTGCAAGTGGTGGTGAACAACGCCGCTTACTGGATGGCCGGTACGGTCGAAGAAACCAGCGAGGAAGAGTGGGAACGCATGATGGCCACCAACCTGAAAGGCGTCTTTCTGTTGTGCAAACAGGCACTGCCGGAGTTGCGCCGTGCCGGCGGGGGAGTGATCGTCAACATCGGTTCGGTGCTGGGGCTGGTGGGGATGAAGCGCCGGGCGGCCTATGCGACCTCGAAGGGTGGCCTGATTCAGTTGACCAAAGTCATGGCGCTCGACCACGCGGCCGAGGGGATCCGGGTCAACTGCATTTGCCCCACCCTGGTGGACACCGCTATGGGAACGGACTCACTGGTGCAAGCTGGCGATGCCGGGACTGAATTGGCTCGGCGCATAGCCCAGATACCGCTGGGCCGAATGGGCACGCCGGCGGATGTGGCCAACCTGGCTCTCTTCCTCGCCAGCGAAGATTCCAGTTGGCTGACTGGAGCAGCCATTCCCCTGGACGGTGGTGTCACCGCTGCCTAGCGAGCGACTCAGGCCAACGGCTGTGGATGGGACGTGGGCTAGTCGCGCTCGCGCCCGACGTGGACTACCTCCGGCTCGTCCGGCTGGGTCTCGCCGTGACCGTTCTCGTCCTTGTAGAGGTATTTGATGTTGTCCTTGTAGAGCAGTAGGTTCGGAGCCTTGGTGC
>DATEUS010000012.1:0-3590 GCA_035282985.1 Candidatus Acidiferrales bacterium | reverse complement strand
TTTCTTCTTAGGGGAGGAAGAGAGGACGGGCCGAGGGGGCCGCGAACTGCATGAGGGCGTCCGGCAGAATCCCCAGGTAGATGGTCCCCAGCGTGGTCAGGGCGAGCACGAAAGCCAGCGAGGCCGGCACCGGCGCCAGTGCCGCCTGGCTCGTGGGCTCGTTCATATACATCACCTTCACCACCCGCAAGTAGTATCCGGCGGAGAGCACGCTGTTGATGACCCCTAGGACGACCAGCCAGATGAGTTGGGCCTTGACGGCGGCAGTAAAGAGGTAGAACTTCCCCAGGAAGCCACCCGTCAGCGGAATCCCAATCAGCGAAAGCAAGAAAACCGTCAGGCAGGCCGCCAGCACAGGTTGGCGAGTGTGCAGGCCGGCATAGTCGTCAATCGACTGGTTGGCTTCTCCCTGCGACACGTGCGACACCAGCGAGAACGCTCCCAGCTTCATCAGCGCGTAGGCCACCAGATAAAAGAGCACGGCGGCAATGCCCAGCTCGTTGCGGGCAGCGAAGGCCACCAGGATGTAGCCGGCGTGGGCGATGGAGGAGTACGCCAGCATGCGCTTGATGTTGGTCTGCGCCAGCGCTCCCAGGTTGCCGACAAACATGGTGAGGATGGCGCAGGCCCAGATGAGCCAGAACCAGGTGTCGTTGGCGGGTCCGAGGGCGACAAAAAAGATGCGCAAGAAGGCGGCAAATGCGGCGGCCTTGGGGCCGGCGGAGAGAAAGGCTGTCACCGGCGTGGGCGCGCCTTCATAGACGTCGGGGACCCAGACCTGAAACGGGGCGGAGGCGACCTTGAAGCCCAGCCCCACAAAGAGCAGCGCCATCCCCATCAGTGTCAGCGTCCCATTGGTGTCGGTACGCAACCGGGCGGCGATCTCGGGGAGAAACGTGGTCCCGGTGGCGCCAAAAAGGAGCGCGATGCCGTAAAGCAGAAAGGCAGTGGCAAAGGACCCCAGCAGAAAATATTTCATCGCCGCTTCGTTCGACTTCAGCGCCGAACGCCGGCAGCCCGCCAGCACGTAGGTGGCGATGGAGGAAGTCTCCAGCCCGAGAAAGATGAGAATCAACTCGTTGGCGGCGGCCATCAGGCCCATGCCAATAGCGGCGAACAAGAGCAGGGCGTAGTACTCGCCCGGGGCGATGTTTTCCTGCTCCACGTAGCGGAAGGAGGCCAGGATAGTCAGGGCAGTGATGGCGAGGAGGAGAAAGTGGAGAAAGACAGCGAAGCTGTCGATCACCACCAGATTATTGAAGGCGGGCCCGAAAGCGAGGTCGAAGCGCACCGCCTGGACAACTGTCGCCACCAGGGCCGTCAGGGCACCAATGAAAGCGACGCTTCCCAACATCCGTTTCTGCTCGCGCGGCAGGAAGGGGTCGGCCACCATGATGAGGATGCCGAAGGCGGCTAGCACGACTTCGGGCAGGACGCGGAGCAGGTCAGTAGCGGAGACGATCATTCTTGTCCCTTAGCGTCGACGGCGAGCTCGTAAGAGCTCAATTTCATCGGGATGAGGATGCGCTTGGCGGTCGGCTCCATCCGATGGGTGAACAGCGGCGAGGCCAAGCCCATGAACACAATCAGCACCACCAGGGGCACCAGCGTAGCCAGCTCGCGTCCCGAGGCGTCGGGAAGGGCTCGGTTCTTCTCATTGGTGGTCTCGCCAAAGACCACTCGCTGATACATCCACAAGAGATAGATCGCCGCGAAGACCACACCCAGAGCGGCGAAGACCGCGTTGGGGACGCTGGCGTGGAAGACACCCACCAGAACCAGAAACTCACCCGCCCAGTTGGCCAAGGGCGGCAGCCCTAGCGAGGCCAGGCAGGCAATCATGAGAAAAGTCGAGAGAATAGGCAGGGGCGTGGCCAGGCCGCCGAATTCACGGATCAGATGGGTGTGGCGGCGTTCGTAGAGCATCCCGGCAATCAAGAAGAGGGCGCCGGTGGCGAGGCCGTGGCCAAGCATGATATAGATGGCGCCCTCGATGCCGATCTCGTTGAAGGCAAAGATGCCCAGAACGACGAAGCCCATGTGGCTCACCGAGGAGTAGGCAATCAGCTTCTTCATATCCGGCTGCACCATCGAAACCAGCGCGCCATAGAGGATGCTGATCAGCGCCAGGGCGGAAATGGCGGGGGCAAACTCCTTGACCGCATTGGGAAACAACGGCAGGCAGAAGCGCAGCAGCCCGTAGCCGCCCATCTTCAGCAGCACGCCGGCCAGGATGACCGAGCCGGCCGTAGGAGCTTCAACGTGCGCATCGGGAAGCCAGGTGTGGAAGGGAAAGAGCGGAACCTTGATGGCAAAGGCTACGAAGAAGGCCAGGAAGAGCCAGCGCTCGACGACGGGAGAGAAGAGCAGGGTCCCCTGCACGCGGGCATCGATGAGGCGGAGCAGGTCGAACGTATTGCTGGCGCTGTAGAGCCAGATAATGGCCACCAGCATCAACAAGGAGCCCGCCATGGTGTAAAGGATGAACTTGATGGCCGCGTAGCGGCGGCGCTCATGGCCCCAGACGCCGATGATCAGGTACATCGGAATCAGCATGACTTCCCAGAAGACGTAGAAGAGGAAGAGATCGAGCGCCACGAAGACGCCCAGCATCCCGGTTTCCAGCACCAACAGCAGAATGAAGAATTCCTTCACCCGCTGAGTAATGGGCCAGGAGGCGAGGATCGAGACCGGCATGAGAAAAGCCGTCAGCAGGACGAGAAAAAGACTGAGGCCGTCGATGCCGACCTGGTAGTCGATCTGGATGAAAGGAGCCGAGATCCAGGCTTGCCGGAAGTGAAACTGCATTCCCGCTTGGGCGGAGTCAAACCAAAGCACGAGCGGCAGCGCCAGGGCGAAAGTCGCCACCGAAAACACCAGCGCGGTGCGGCGAATCGCCTCCCAGGCGCTGGCAGGAAACAACAGCAACACAACGGCGCCGAGTAGCGGGAGGAAGGTAACAATTGTCAGCCAGTGCTGCTGCATCGCTCGTCCGCTAAGCGAAAATGAAATACGACAACACCGCCAGCGCTCCGATCACCACCCAGGCGCCGTAGCTGCGAGTGTTGCCCGATTGCAGGCGCCGCACCCAGAGGCCGAAGCCCTGGGCCTGCGCCGCAGTTCCGTTGACCGCCCCGTCCACCAGCCCCACGTCCACCACCCGCCAGAACACCCGGTCGGAGAGCCAGTGCAGGGGACGAACGACGCTGGCGTAGTAGATTTCGTCCACGTAGTACTTGTTCACTAGAAGTTGGTACAGAGCGCCGAAAGTGGTGGCCAGTTGGTTTGCCAGCTCGGGATTGCGAATGTAAAAGGCATAGGCAACTACCAAGCCTGCGCCCGCCAGCAGGACCGTCAGCCCCATGAGCCCCAGTTCCTCAGTGTGAGAATGGATGACTGCCTCGGTCTGGAGAACGACGGCCGAAGAAGAAAACACCGGCTCCAGAAAGTGCTCGACCAAGTTCGAGGTGCCCAGATAGTGCCCCAGGGCCGCCGGAATACCGACCCAGCCACCCACGACGGAGAGAACCGCCAGCAGAGTGAGGGGCAGCGTCATCACCCGCGGCGACTCATGGATGTGGCGCGCGGTC
>DATEUS010000011.1:0-8138 GCA_035282985.1 Candidatus Acidiferrales bacterium | reverse complement strand
CCTGAAAACGGAGCTTTGAGTCCGGTACCCGCCGCATGAAGAGAAAGAGATCGGTCTCGGACAGGAGTCTTGCCTTCGCCTTCACGGCTGCGGTTGCCTTGCTGGCGCCGCTGTCGGCCGACGCCTACGTCGGACCCGGGGCTGGCTTCGCTTTTCTCTCCTCCTTTCTCGTCATCCTAATTGCCTTCTTCTCGTCGCTTTTCTCCCTGGTCTCGTGGCCGATTCGCTCCTTCTACTGGGCCTTTCGACGCCGGAAAGTCCTCACCCGCGCCAAGGTCAAGCGCTTGGTCATCGTTGGCCTGGACGGAATGGACCCCGAGCTGGCCGCCCGTTACATGGACGAAGGGAAGTTGCCCCATTTCGCTCGCCTGCGCGAGCAGGGGACATTTGAGAAGTTGCAGACCACCTATCCCCCCATTTCGCCGGTGGCCTGGTCGACGTTCCTCACCGGCGTCAACCCCGGGCAGCACAACATCTACGACTTCCTTGCCCGACAGCCCGGCACCTATTTCCCCTATCTCTCTTCCGCCCAGATCCGCGGCCCGCGCCGCTCGCTGCGCCTGGGGAAGTACATCATTCCGCTGGGCAAGCCCCAGACCCAGCTCCTCCGCAAGAGCAAGCCCTTCTGGCACTACCTGGGCGAGGCGGGGATTTTCTGCTCTATCCTGCGTGTGCCCATCACTTTCCCGCCGGAAAAGTCGCGCTGCGTCTTGCTCTCCGGCATGTGCGTCCCTGACCTACTGGGCAGCCAGGGCACGTTTTTCGCCTACTCCTCGCGGCAACAGGGGCCCGAGAGCCGCCAGGGAGGCCGCCAGATTCCCCTAATCAAAAACGGAAATTCCTTCACCGCCTATGTTCCCGGTCCGGAGAGCCCCGCCAGGCAGAACGGCTCCGCCGAGTCCCGCGTACCCTTCCGCGTCCGGCCGACTGCCAAGGAAGATGAAGTAGAGATCCATGTGGACGGCCAGCGCTTCCGGCTGTGCAAGGGCGAGTATTCCGACTGGGTGCCGCTCAAGTTCAAGGTCGCCCCCGCCATGAGCGTGCACGGCATCTGCCGATTTCTTTTGACCGAAACCAAGCCCGACCTCGAGCTTTACCTCACCCCGGTCAACATCGATCCCGGCAAGCCGGCTCTGCCCATCTCGCACCCGCTGACCTACTCCATCTATCTCGCCAAGCTCCTGGGGCCCTTCGCCACCCTGGGACTGGCCGAAGATACCTGGGCGCTGAACGAACGCGTCCTGGACGACAACACTTTCCTTCAGCAGTGCTACCTGAACCACGACGAGCGCGAGCGGATGTTCTTCGACGCCCTGGAGAAAACCCGCCAGGGCGTCTGCGTCTGCGTGTTCGACACCACCGACCGCGTCCAGCACATGTTCTGGCGCTACCTCGAGCCCGGCCATCCCGCCAACCGCGACAGCAATAATTCCTCCGGCGTCGGGGTGATCGAAGACCTCTATCGCCGCATGGATGATCTGGTGGGCCGCACCCTGGCGCGGCTGGGGGACGACGCTCTGCTGCTGGTGCTCTCCGACCACGGCTTCAAGTCCTTCCGCCGCGGCGTCAACCTCAACACCTGGCTGCACCGGAACGGCTACTTGTCGCTCAAGGACGGCGCGCAGGAAGGTGGCGACTGGTTCAAGGATGTTGACTGGTCGCGCACCCGGGCCTACGCGCTCGGCCTCAACGGCATCTTCATCAACCAGCGCGGCCGCGAGCCCGGCGGCATCGTCGAGTCCGGCCCGGCCAAGGACGAGTTGAAGAAGGAGCTGCGCCAGAAGCTGCGCGGCCTGCGCGACCCGGAAACCAACCAGGTGGCGATCCCGGATGTGTTCGATGCCCGCGCCGTCTTCGCCGGCCCCTACGTGGGCAACGCCCCCGACTTGGTGGTGGGCTACAATCCCGGCTACCGCACCGCCTGGGAATCGGTGACCGGCACGGTCGCTGCCAACGTTTTTGCCGACAATACTCGAGCGTGGAGCGGCGACCACTGCATTGATCCCCGCCAGGTGCCTGGCGTTCTTTTCTCCAACCGCAAGATCGATTGCGAGCAGCCGGCCATCGTGGACGTTGCCCCCACTGTCCTCGACCTGTTCGGATTGAAGCCGCCGGCCTACATGAACGGCGTCGCCTGGGGTGTTGCCGCCAAAGGAGAGAAGGCGTGAGCAGGAACCCCCGCGTCGCCGTGATTGGCCTGGACTGTGTGCCCCCCGAGCTGGTGTTCGAGCGCTGGCGGGACGAGCTGCCCTGCCTGCGAGAGCTGACTCAGCAGGGCTGCTACGGGCCGCTGAAAAGCATTGTGCCGCCCATCACCGTGCCGGCCTGGTCCTGCATGATGAGCAGCAAGGATCCGGGGGAGCTGGGCATCTATGGCTTCCGCAACCGCAAGGACTACAGCTACGACGGCTTGTTCTTCGCCAACTCCACCGCGGTCAAAGAGGATCGCGTGTGGGACATCCTCAGCCGGGCGGGCAAGGATGTCATTGTCCTGGGCGTTCCCGGCACCTATCCGCCCCAGCCGCTGCGTGGCTGCCTGGTGGGATGCTTCCTCACCCCCAGCGCCGACGCCGACTTCACCTATCCGGCGGCGCTGAAAACCGAGCTTGCCACGCGCTTCGGGCCCTACCTGCTCGACGTGGAGAATTTCCGCTCGGAAGAAAAGGAGCAGATCCTCGATCAAATCTACCGCATGACCGAGCAACGCTTTGCCATGGCGCGCTACCTGGTGAAGACGCGCCCCTGGGACTTTTTCATGATGGTGGAGATGGGCACCGACCGCATCCACCACGCCTTCTGGAAGTTCTTCGACTCCACGCACCCCAAGTATGAGAAAGGCAACCGCTTCGAGAAGGTCATGGGCGACTACTACCGCTTCGTCGACGGCCAGATCGCCAAGCTGTTGCCGCTGCTGGGCGAGGACACCATTGTCTTCGTCGTCTCCGACCACGGCGCCCAGAAGATGGTGGGGGGCGTCTGCATCAACGAGTGGTTGCAGCAGGAGGGCTACCTGCACCTGGCGGAACCTGTCACCGGCCTCACGCCCATCGCCAAGGCACGCATTGACTGGTCAAAGACCAGAGTCTGGGGTGAGGGCGGCTACTACGCCCGCATCTTCCTCAACGTGCGCGGGCGGGAACCGCAAGGCGTGATTCCTCCCGAAGAATATGAAGCGGTCCGGGAAGAGCTGCGGCAGAAGCTGGAAGCGATGAAGGACCACAACGGCGAGCCGCTGGGCACGCGCGTCTTCAAGCCGGAAGAGGTTTATCGCGCCGTGCGCGGCGTGCCCCCGGACCTGATCGGTTACTTTGGCAACCTGCGCTGGCGCTCGGTGGGCAGCGTCGGCCTGGGCTCCATCCTGACCTTTGAGAACGACACCGGCCCCGACGACGCCAATCACAGCGAGCAAGGGATCTTTATCCTCCGCGAGCCCGGCGGTCGGCAAGGGCAGCTCAGCGGCCTGAGCCTGTTTGATATGGCCCCCACCATCCTCGACCGCTTCGGCCTTGAAGTCCCGGCCGGGATGCAGGGGAAGGTCATTCCCGCTGCCTAGTCCCACCTAAGCATTCCTTCCAGGCGCTCCCGGGCTTTCTCGATGGCTTCCTTCAACCGACGGCTCTGTTCGGCCGCTCCTTCCTCGTCTCCCAGTCGGAGCCTCTCCACGACAGCGGGTAGGGTGAGAGCGTTGTAGCTGGGCAGCGGGGCGTAGACAAGGTGCTTGAACCAGGGCCGATCGGGGATGCCTTCGGGGTGGGTGAAGTCACGCTCGAAGTTGCGCAGGCTGCGGTTGGCGCGGGCCAGGGAATCGCGGTGAGCTTCGGGCCGCCCCAGCCAGTCCTGCCAACGCGACTCGGCCCGACGAGCCGACTTGCCTAGCTCGCGGGCCTCGGCCTGAATCGGGGCCAAGTGGCGTGCAAAGAACTCCGGCGTAGTTTCGGCTCGCAGCTCCTCCACGTAGGCATCAAGTGCTTCGGCGTAGGCGACAGGGTCGAACGGCAGCAGGTCGGCATTGGCCAGCCGCAGCGCCATCATGCCCCACAGCCGCGCCATGGCGGCATGAAAGCGAAAGCCGGGATCGCCAAAGTGCTCCATCCAGTAGAAGTTATCGTAGACCGAGTGGTAGACCCCGTAGGGGCCGTCGAAAATCATGTCAAGTGACGGGATGCCCAGATGGTTGAAGAAGACGGTGTAGTCCGAGCCGCTGCCTAGGCGACCAATGGTGGGACCGGCGGCCGCGCCGCCGGCCGTCACATAGCTGCGCACGCTGGCTTCGGCGCCGGCCTCTGCCCAACGCTCATAGACCGGCTGGCCCGTTTGCGGATCTTCGACCGCCTGGGTGGCTTCGATGATCAGGCGCCGCAGCAGCGGGGAAGCACCGATGGAAAAATCGGGGCCACTGGTCGAGGCGTCTACGTTCAGGCAGGCCACCGCATTCTGCCCCATCTCTTCGGCGAACTGCTCGCCCCACTCGGTGGAGCCGGTCAGGGTGTACTCCTCCGCATCCCAGTTGCCGAAGACGAGCGTGCGCCGAGGGCGGTACCCCTCCTGTGCCAGCCGGCCCAGCACGCGGGCCAGCTCGAGCATGCTGGCGCTGCCGCTGGCGGGATCCACCGCCCCGTAGACCCAGGCGTCGTGATGGTTGCTGAGCAGCACCACCTCGTCGGGAAACTCGCGCCCGCGGATTCTTCCGATGACGTTGCGGATCTTGGTCGGAACCCAGCGCTGCTTGTTGAGCAAGTGCACGCGCAGGCTGTCGTCACCGAGGTGATAGGTCAGCGGCAAGGCTCCCTGCCACCCTTTGGGCACCGCCGGTCCTCGCAGACGGCGAAGGATTTCCTCCCCATCGCGGGCGGAGAGCGGAACCATCGGAATCTTGGGAAGAATCTGTGATTCTTCCGGGGCGATTCGCCGCGCTTCCGGCGTGGACGCCCATCCCGGCGTCAGCGGGTCGCCGGGGATGAGAAAATCATAGACGTTGGCCCCGCGCTGGAAGTGGCCGAGCGGACCCCACGGGCCGTCTGGCCAAACGTCGCCCTGAAAGTAGCCGTCCTCCATCGGGTCGGAGTAGACCAGAATGCCGGCGACGCCGCGCTTTTCCGCCTCGAAGCTCTTGCCGCCTCGGTAGCCCTGAAAGTAGCGCACCAGAACGATCTTCCCCTTCACTTCCACGCCCAGCTCGGCCAGCTCGGCGAAATCTTCCGGCCGGCCGTAGTTGGCATACACGACCGCTGCTTCCAGGTCGGCATCGGCGGCGTAGGCACTCCAGGGTAGGTGGGTGACCGGGTCGGCGCTGACGTCGGTGTGGGAATCTCGCGAATCAACCGGTTCGGGCCGCGCCAGCGCCACCCGCTCCGGCGCCACGATTTCCACTCGAATCTCTTCCGGGTAGGCCAGCAGGACTTCGTACTCGAAGAAGTCCGTCTCCAGGCCGTATTCGCGAAAGCGATCGAAGATGTATTGCGACACGCGGAAGTTCCCCGGTGTGCCGGCGACGTGCGGCTGGTCGGTGAGGAAGCGCAGGTGGTCGCGGCAGGAGTCGGCGCGCACTTCGGCGTTCAGCTTTGCCTCGAACTCCTGCTCCCAGCTCCACGTCGCCTCGCTGAAGCCGGTGGGCCGCACCTGGCTTGGAGTCGGCGTTGCTTGGTTCGCTGCCGGATCGGCCGCCGCCATCGTCCCAGCGGCGAGAAGCAACAAGAGCGCCCACAGGGGGAGCGGGTGAAGGTGGCCATATCGCATGAGTCTTCTCCGGGCAGGCGGTTGCCGCCTCGAAGATAACACAAGTGCGCAGAACAGCGGAGATTGTGCTATAAGCCCCTAGTCTCTCTGATAGCCCTGGAGCCGATGGTGGAAGAGCAGCCGCAACCGCAAGCTGACTTAAAGCGCGAGCTCACGCTGTTCGACGCCACCATGGTCAACGTGGGGACCATCCTCGCTTCCGGGCTCTTCCTGGTTCCAGCCACCATCGCCCTGCAAGTGCCCGCCTCGATTCCCAACTTGGCCGTCTGGCTCGTTGGGGGCGTGCTGGCGCTGTTCGGGGCCTTCACCATGGCCGAGCTCTCCGCCGCCATGCCCAACACCGGGGGCCTGTTTGTCTACCTGCAAGAGGTCTATTCGCCGCTCTGGGGCTTTCTCTACGGCTGGGCCCTGCTCCTGGTGATCCAGACGGGCACCATCGCCGCCCTCGGGGTGGCCTTTGCCAGCTACTTGGGCCACTTCTGGCCGCTGGACGATTGGAGCATCAAGCTGGTGGCCCTCGCCTCCATCGTAGCGCTGACGGCGCTGAACTGCCGCGGCGTAAAGCTGGGTGTCTGGACGCTGAATATCCTCACGCTGGCCAAGATCGCCATCGTGGCGATCGTCGTCGGCTGGGCCTTCCGGCCGGGAACCATCCAGGCGGCCAATTTCCTTCCCGCCTGGCCTACGGAGTGGGATTTCACCGCCACCAAGCTGTGGGGACTGGCCTTGATTGCCGTGCTGTGGTGTTACGACGGCTGGGTGGACGTCACCCTGGTTGCCGGCGAGGTTCAGAACCCGGAGAAGAACCTGCACCGCTCGCTCGTCCTCTCCATGGTCGTTATCGTCGCCATTTACTTGGTGATGAACGTGGCTTACGTAGCCGTGCTCTCGGTGGCGGGAATGGCCGGCCGGCCGCTGGTCGCAGCGGATTTCGCTACCAAGGCCATGGGAGCGGTGGGAGCAGGCTTCGTCGCCTTCCTGGTGATGATCTCTTGTCTCGGTGCCAACAACGGCTTCATCTTCACCGGCCCCCGCGTCTACTACGCTATGGCCCGTGAAGGGCTCTTCCTTCGCGCTGTGGGCAAACTCCACCCCGTCTACGGGACCCCCTTCCATTCGCTTGTCCTGCAGGGGCTGTGGGCCTGTGTGATGGTATTTCTCTTGGGAACCTACGAGGAGCTGTTTACCTCGGTGGTGTTTGTCGGATGGGTGTTTTATGGCCTGGCGGCAGCCGGCGTGATTATCCTGCGCCGCAAGCGCCCCGACTGGCCGCGCCCCTACCGCTGCTGGGGCTATCCCTGGGTGCCAGTGGTGTTTGTGCTGGCGGCCATCGCCCTGATTGCCAACACCTTTGCTACTGATTTTCGCTCGTCGCTGATTGGAACGCTTCTGACCGCCTCCGGCGTCCCCGCCTACTGGTTCTGGAAGGGCCGGGCCGGCTCAGCCGCGCATTGACTCTCCCAGCTAAAGATGGTTAGGATGGCCCAACAAGTGGGTCCCTCACGTGATCGGCCAGACGCTGAGCCACTACCGCATCCTTGAGAGAATCGGTGCCGGCGGTATGGGCGAAGTTGAGCCGCTCTGCGGGCGTGAGCGCAGCGGGAGCCCGCAGGCGAAATCCCGAGCCTGCCTGCCGGCAGGCAGGCGTCAGCGAGGGATCCCATGCTGACCCCAGGTGCCCTGCTCAGCCACTACCGCGTTCTTGAGAAAATCGGCGCTGGCGGTATGGGCGAGGTCTACCGTGCCCGCGACGAGCGCCTCGAGCGCGACGTTGCCCTGAAGGTGCTGCCTGCGGGAACTCTCGGCGACGAGTCTGCCCGCAAGCGCTTCCGCCGCGAGGCCTTGGCCCTCTCCAAGCTCAACCACCCCAACATCCAGACCGTGCACGACTTCGACACCCAGGAAGAGGTTGACTTTCTGGTGGTGGAGTTCATACCCGGCCCGACACTGGCTGACAAACTGGCCGCCGGGGCGCTGCTGGAGAAGGAGATCGCATCGCTGGGCTCCCAGATTGCTGCCGCGCTGGAGGAAGCCCACGAGCGCGGGGTGGTGCACCGCGACTTGAAGCCCGGCAATATCAAGGTGACTCCCAAGGGACAAGTGAAGGTGCTCGACTTTGGCATCGCCAAATTACTGAAGCCTTCCGCTGCGACCGCCACCACCGAGAGTTTCACCGAAACTCACGGGATGGCGGGCACGCTCCCCTACATGGCGCCCGAGCAGCTTCGCGGCGAAGCGGTGGATGCCCGCACTGACCTCTGGGCAGCCGGCGTCCTGCTTTATGAGATGGCGACGGGGCGGCTGCCCTTCGAGGAGCGAGTCTTTAGCTTGTTGAGCGAATCGATCCTGCACCGTCCGCCGCCCACGCCGAGTCAGTTGAAGCCTCGCCTCTCCCCGCGGCT
>DATEUS010000010.1:0-3145 GCA_035282985.1 Candidatus Acidiferrales bacterium | reverse complement strand
AGGTCAATGAGCAGGAAAGACAGGGGGCGGCCGGTGCGGTCGCTGCGGCGGACTTCCTTGGGAATGGTTTCGTCGAAGAAGCGACGGTTGTAGATCTGGGTGAGAGGGTCGAGCATGCCCTGCTCGCGCTCCTTGTCGAGGTCTTGCTGCGCCAGCAGGTAGCGCCGCCAGAGCTCGGTCAGAGCGCGTTTGCGGGCGATCAAGTAGATGTTCAGCAGGATCACCAGGGCGACCAGGCCGAACAGCACCAGCCAGATGTAGCGGGCGGCGGTGGGCGAGAGCACGCGCTCCTCGGCCGTGCCCCAGTAGTAGTAGGCCAGCAGGCCGCCGGCGAAAACCGTGAGCATGAGCAGGGCGATGGACCACAGCTCCCAGTCCCGCCGCTGCAAGTGCCGGAACACTTCCAGCGGCTGGGCGCCTTCGAGCAGCGGGTCGCGAGGCTTTTCTGCGCTCATCGGTTCGCCTGTCTCAACTGCGGGCCGCGGGTGCAGGGCGGGGGCGCTGCTGGAAACCGGCCCGGGCCTGCGCGCCCCATTCCCGGCGGCCCCGGAAGTATTCGATCATTCCCTGCAAGCGCCATACCAGCACCATTTGATGATAGCCGAAGTGCTCCACCAGGCCATAGAGGAGCAAACGCAACAACTCTGGCCAGGAAGTATAGCGCCGATAGCTGAATTCCTCCATCAGAACCGCCCAGAGCGAGAACAGCGTGCCCACAAAGAAGGCCAGAATCAAGTAGAGGAGGAACGCGGTCGTGCTCAACCAGCCGAACCACCACAGCACGGGCACCAGCAGCATCCCCGTGATCTCTACCACCGGGGCGATCAATTCCAGGAAGAAGTAGGGCAGCACCATCCAGCCCAGCAAGCCCATCCGCGGCCGGAAGAAGAGCCGGCGGTGGCGGAGGAGGACTTCCATCAGGCCCCGGTGCCAGCGACGCCGCTGCCGGGCCAGGGTGGCGACGGTGGTGGGTACCTCCGTCCAGCACACCGGGTCGGGGACGAACAGCACCTGGTAGGGCTGGCGGCGCTCCCGGCAGTGCTGGTGGAGACGCACCACCACGTCCATGTCTTCGGCCACGGTATCGCGGGCGTAGCCGCCGATTTCGCGCAGGACGCTGGTGCGGAACAACCCGAAAGCGCCGGAGATAATCAACAGCCCGTTCAGCCAGCTCCACCCCAGCCGCCCTTCCAGGAACCCCCGCAGGTACTCGATCACCTGGAAGAGCGCCAGGCTCTCCCGCGGCAGCCCCACACGGGTGACGCGCCCGCCGGCCACCCGGCAGCCGTTGGCGATGCGGACGATGCCGCTCGAGGCCACCACCAGGTCGTCTTCCAGCGCGGGGCGGAGGGCGCGCAGGAGAGAGTCTTCTTCCATAATGGAATCGGCGTCCACCGTGCACACCCAGGGAGTCCAGCAGAGGTTGAGGCCGGCATTGAGGGCGTCGGCCTTGCCTCCCTGAAGTTTGTCCGCCACCACCAGGCGGGGGTCGAGGGTGGACAAATAGAAGCCGCGCACGGGCTGGGCGGGGAGGGCCGGGCGGTAGTCGAGGTCGGCGCGGTGGAGGGAGAAATGGTGAACCAGCCGCTCCAGGGTGCCGTCGGTGCTGCCGTCATTGATGACGATGACTTCCAGGCGCGGGTAGTGCAAGCCGAGCAGGGCGTGCACGCTCTCGACGATGGTGGCCTGCTCGTTGTGCGCCGCCACCAGCACCGTCAGCGGGGGCGTGGTCACCGAGTCCATCAACCGCTCCGGCACCAGCAACCGCGCTCGCCGCGGCTGCAGGTAGGCGCCTCCCACCGACACCACCACCAGGAAGAAGTAAAAGAGATGAATCAGGACAAAAAACCCGAAGATGAAGACGTTGGCAATGAGCAGCGCGATGTCAGGCCAGCTCATGCCCGCGCCCCCTCCCGTCCCCGCAGGGCTTCGATCCGCCGGCGACTCTCGGCGTCGAGCGTGGGCGACTGGAGCAGGCCCGCCAGCAGCGGTTGCACGCCGGGCCCCGCCTCTTCCTCCACCAGCCGCAGCAGCTCATGCCGCACCGGCACCTCGGGGTGAGTCTCAACAGCGTAGAGGACGGCGTGGTAGAAGCCGGAGCGCAGCAACTCGCGCACGATGGCCTGGTTCTCTTCTCGCGTCAGTCCCACGGGGGACTGGACGCGGTTGAGGGCTTGCCGGGTGACCCCGGTGCGGGCCAGGTGGTCCACCAGAGCCGCCCGGGCCGTGGCGTCGCCCGGCGGCTTCCGCAACCGGGCCAGCAGCTGGACGGGGTCGTGGATGAGCTGGTGCAGGGCGATGGCGGCCTTCTTGCGCACGCGCTCGTCCGGGTCCTCCAGAACTTTCCAGAGCAGCTCCTGGGCGCGCGGGCCACCCATCCGGCCCAGGGCGGTGACCGCTTGCAGGCGAACGAACCACACCGGGTCGGCTGCCAGCCGGGCCAGTCCCTTGACCGCCTCGCGCTCACCGGTGTGCCCCAGCGCCCGCGCCACCCGGGACCGCACCTCGGCGTCCGCGTCCGTCGCCGCCTCGAGCAGAGCCGGCAACTCCGCATGGCGGGCCAGCTCGGCCAGCGCGGCGGCCGCCACCAGCCGCACGAGCGGGGACGGGTGCTTCAAGTACGGGAGCAGCAACTGCGGCGCGGATTGCGCGCAGCGGATGAGCGCCGCCAAGACGGCGCGCGCTTCCCGGCCGCCGCCCACCGGCAGCAAACCCACCAGGGGCTTCACGGCTTCCGGAACCGCCAGGATGCTGAGAGCATTCACCGCCGCCAGGTGGATGTCCGTGTAAGGACGCTCCAGCAGGGCGACGACGGCCGGCAGCGCCTCCCGGCAGTCCATCCGCGCCAGCGCCAGCGCCGAGTGGCCCTGCTGCCAGGGGTTGCCCCAGAGCAGGAGCTGGAGGCGTCGCTGGAACAGCCCCCACCGGCGGAAGAGACTTTGCAGCTTCGCCCGGGCCTCCGGGCCCGCCTTGAGAATCCGCTCCTGCAAGGCGCCCTCGGCGGCTTCCCAGTCCCAGGGGTACCGCAACGACGGCGAGCGGCGCGGCAGCGGCTCCCCCAGCAGGACGCCATCGGCCACCTGGCCCCAGTACAGGCGGCGCTCGTCCTTGAGAGCGTAGTAGTGGTTCTTGATCAGGCGGCGAA
>DATEUS010000009.1:0-2727 GCA_035282985.1 Candidatus Acidiferrales bacterium | reverse complement strand
TCGAGGCTTCCACCCTCCCCCCAGCGGCGGCTTATGCCGAGCTCCTGCGGGATGCGATGGCGGGGGTGGACTTGGAAGAAGCGCCTGAGCCGAAGCCCGGCTTCTCAGTGGCTGAGTCTGAACTCTACCTTCTGGCTTTTCTGCTGGTTTTTCTGGTGACTCTCTGGTTCCTGACCGGCCGGTGACCGCCGTCTCTGCCTCTGCCGGCTTCGAGCCCGGAGTTCGTTAGCGGCCGGGCAGCGGCTGGCGCAGCAGCCGCACGTCGTCAATCCACACCCGGCCTTTGCCGCTTACCACCAGGTTGAGCCGGATGAGGTCGGGCTTCTGCCCGGCCTGGAGGAAGAAGGGCGTGGAAGAGAGCATCCAGCTCATGGTGCCGGTCATGGGATGGTCGAGCCCGCGAGAGAAGAACTCGCCCTTCTCGGGGAAGCGCAGCCACATTTCCAGGTAAGCCTGGCCGTCGAGTTTCTCCGATTGCAGGTGCGCCTGGTAGAGCAGGACGGCATTCTCGATGTTGACGTCGGTGATTTCGAATAGCGGCACCAGCAGCGGCTCCTTGGTGTCCACCCGCAGCGAGCCCTTGCCGTCGCTCGACACCGTCGGATCGAAGCTGACGCCCGTGGTGGTCCGCACTTCTTCCAGGCTGTCGAGGGGGAAGTGTTTCACCTCCATCGGTCGCGCCACCGGCCGGGGCGCCTCCGGCCCGGTGCATGCGCCCAGACCGAGACACAACGCCATCGCTATTAGACCGAGTCTCACGCCTGCCTCCCGCATGCCTCCCCCTTCCACGCACCCTTTCTTTAGCGGTCTTTGTCCGCGGTTGCAAGAGATATTTTCCCGGCTGCTTCATCTAGTCGCCGAGCACTTCCGGCAGGGCGAGGGGATTGACACGCGTCCGGTTCAAGCGCACGGCCCAGTGCAGATGTGCGCCCGTCACGCGCCCGGTATCGCCCACGCGTCCCAACAGCGCCCCCGCGTCCACCAGCTCGCCTTCCTTCACCGCCAGCGACTCCAGGTGGCCGTAGAAGGTGTAGAGTCCCAGGCCGTGGTCGAGAACGACGGTGTTGCCGGCGAAGAAGAGGTTATCCGCCAGCGCCACCCGGCCGCGCTGGGCGGCGCGCACCGGCGTGCCCGCTGGGGCGGGGAAGTCCTCGCCGGTGTGGGGCGAGCGCGGCTCGTCGTTCAGCACGCGCCGGCGGCCGAAGTTGCCGGAGGCTTCGACGCCTTCCAGCGGCAGGCGGAAGCCGCCCGCCCACAGCCGCTCCGGTGTCGCGCGGGCAAAGATCGCCAGCAGGCGCTGCGTTTCCCGCTCGGCCCGCTCGCGGTCTTTTCGGCTCAACTCGACGAACCGGCGCGCAACGTGCAGTTCTTCGAGGGCGAACTTGCCTTCCGCGACCGAAACCAGGGCGCTACAGACGAGCCGCTGCCCGTCGTCAAGCGCAGCGCTCACCGTAAGCGGAAAAACACCGGCCTCCTGTTCCAGGTCCACGCCCACCAGCGCGCGTTGCGTGTCTGCGGTTCCGGCCTGCCAGAAGCGCAGCGGTTGGCCCACCCACGCTGCCTTCAGTTGGCGCAGCGGCTGGGCACTGTGGACTTCCACCAGCAGCAGGCCGCCTTGCACCGACTCCGGGGAGCTCAAGCGCAACTCCACCCCCTCGGCGCAGGCAAACTCGGCTGCCGCCACCACTCGCGGCGCCACTGCCAGCAGGCAGAGGGACACCAGCAGCCGCGCCGCAGCCCGCAACCTCTCCCTCCGCCTCATCTTCATCACTATAGAACAGGGCCATCGCCTCCGGCCAGAAACAATCCGGCCCGCAGCGAGAGTAGCTTGGCGACGCCTGCCGGAATGGTGTATGTAGTGAGTCGAGCGATGTCCGAAGCCTTCACCCGCCGGCGCTTTCTGCGCGAGGGCAGTGCCGCCGCGCTCGGCCTGGCGCTGTTTCCCCCCTGGCGCATCGAGGCTACGCCCACTTTCGACCTGGTGCTGAAGGGCGGGACGCTGCTCGATGGCACTGGTGGCCCTGCCTGGCCGGCTGACCTGGGCATTGTCGGTGACACGATTGCCGCCGTCGGCGCCATCGCGCCCGAGCAGTCGCGCCGTGTCCTCGACATCTCAGGCTTGCACGTTGCTCCCGGCTTCATCGACATCCACTCCCACTCCGACGGCGGCATCCTTGCCTATCCCGGCGCGGAGAGCCGCGTCCTCCAGGGCGTGACCACCGAGGTCACCGGCAACTGTGGTTTCTCGGCCGCCCCGCTGGTTGGGTTTGACGTCGAGACGCGGCGCCGCACCTGGCGGGAGGAAGAAGGCGTCGAGGCCGACTGGACCGACGTCGCCTCTTACTTCGACCGGCTGGAGAAGGCAGGCATCGCCCTCAACCAGATTCTCCTTCTCGGCCAGGGAACCCTGCGCGAGAACGCCATCGGCCCGGTGAACCGTCCCCTCAGCTCTGAGGAAATGAAAGGCGTGTTGCACGCGGTCGAGGAAGGGCTGGACCAGGGCGCCTTCGGGCTCTCCACCGGCCTCGAATACGTCCCCGGCAGCTATACCCCCACCGAGGAGATTGTCGAGCTGGCTCGCCTGGTGGCGCGCCGCGGCGGACTCTACGCCTCCCACATTCGCAACGAAGGCGCGCGGCTGCTGGAAGCCATCAACGAGGCGATTGAGATCGGCCGGCGCACCAGCGTCAGGGTTCAGATTTCGCATCTGAAAGCTTCGGGGAGATC
>DATEUS010000008.1:0-2046 GCA_035282985.1 Candidatus Acidiferrales bacterium | reverse complement strand
CCCGGCGCGGAATTCCACCTGGCCAAAGAGCGCCATCAAACCGACAACCGCCGAGATCAGTACGACGCCGCCCGCCAACCCCAAACTGAATTCCCTCCCCCAGCCGGGGTAGAACCACAGCCCCAGCGACCGATAGGAGCGGCGGTCGAGCAGTGGCAGGAACACCAGAGTCGTCAGAGCCGCGCTCAGCACGGTGACATAGGCGCTGAGCATCAAGCCGAGTTCCGGGTCGGCCTGGAAGCGGCCGTGGCCCAGCAGCGTAAAGGCTGCCGTGGAAAAGCCGAACACCAGCGCCACAAACACGGGGACAAAAAGCACCGCCCGCCAGGTGGGACGCAGTCGCCGGTCAGCCGCAAGAAAGAGGTCGGAGACTCTCACGGCAACTGTTCTACCTGCACGCCGCGGCGCGCAATACGGAAGGGCAAGAGCGTGGCTCCGGCCGTTGCCAATGCTGCCGCCACCGCCGCCCGCCTTGCCGGAGGAGTGAAGAACACCACGCAGCCGCCGCCCCCGGCGCCGCAGACCTTGGCGGCTTGAGCGCCGTGGCGTCGCCCGACGCGAACCAGGCGGTCGATGAACGGAGTCGAGATGGCGGGCGCGTTACCCCGCCGGATCCGCCACTCTCGCCGCAGCAACCGCGCCACTTCCTTCCAATCCTCTTTGAGCAGCGCCTTACGCATCTCGATAGCGGTGGCGGTGATTTGGGTGAAGTTGCGCCGCAGGCGGCGACTGCCGTCCAGGGTTTTCTTGAACACCTCCCAGTTGTTGATGCCGCTGCGGCGCGGCTTGCCGGTGTAGATCAGCAGCAGCCGGTTTTCTAAGGCCTCGAGGTCGACTGCCAGAGCCTCGCGCCGCGTCCGGCCCGGCTCCAGGTGAATGGCCGACGCCCCGCCGTAAACCGCCGGATAGTGGTCCTGCTCGCCGGTGGGGACGCCCAGCACACGGGCTTCGACGTCGCGGGCCAGCGGAATCCACGGGTGCGCCCAAATTTCTCTTTCCCGTTCAGCCCAGCGGCTTGTCCTGAGCGCAGTCGAAGGGCTTCCGCCGCTGGGGGACTGGACGAGGCGGCTCATCGCTGCACACACCGCAATGGCCAGCGCGCTCGAGCCCCCCAGGCCCGAGCCGGCGGGCGCTTCCGACCAGGTGGTCAGCATCAGACCTGTCCGCGGGGCGAAGTGCCCCACCAACTCAGCCAGCAACGGCAGACGCAAACGCCGCCGCTTCTCGAGCGCGGCCAGCGAGGCGAACTCTTCCTGATAATCGTTGTCGCGAGAGACGAGCACGATGCGGCGGTCGCGGCGCGACTCCACCACGCAGTGAGCGTAGCGGGTGATGGCCAGGTTCAGCGTCAGTGCGCCGGGATAAAGCAGGTAGAGCGGCCAAAGGTCGAGCGTGCCGCCGGCCAAGTCAATCCGCGTCGGAGCGTAAGCGTGCAATCGCATCAGTCAACAGACCGCAGCATGTGATGGGAGACGAACGGATAGAGCGGGGGGTTCACGCCTGGGTTTTCTGCTTCTCGGCGGCGGGCGTCTGCTCGGAGGGCGCCGGCTCGAAGCAGCGGCGGCAGCGCGCCTCGTACATTCCACTCGCGCCCACCAGGATGCGCTCTTCGGACGCCACCAGCCGCTGGGTGTGTTTGGCGGGGTTGCCGCAACGCACGCAGATGGCCAGCAGCTTGGTGACTTCTTCGGCCACGGTCATGAGGTCGCGCACCTGCTCGAAGGGCCGTCCCAGGTAGTCGGTTTCGAGGCCGGCCACCACCACCCGCTTGCCCATATCGGCCAGCCGCTGGGCGACGTCAACCACCTCCATATCGAGGAAGTGGGCCTCATCCACCCCGACCACCTCCGTGCGCGGGTCCAGCCGTTCCAGAATCTCGGCGCTGCGGCTGACTACGTCGGCGGGGATGCGCAGGTCGCTGTGCGAAACGATTTCCGTGTCGGAGTAGCGCTTGTCAATGACGGGCTTGAAGATCTGAACCCGTTGCCGGGCGATTTCGGCGCGGCGCAGGCGGCGGATTAGCTCCTCGCTCTTGCCGCTGAACAT
>DATEUS010000007.1:0-3991 GCA_035282985.1 Candidatus Acidiferrales bacterium | reverse complement strand
CGACAAGCGCTACCAGTTTCAGTTTTCTACTGAGATTGGCTGGGAGATTCGCGGCGGCAAGCGCACCCGCATGGTCAAGAATCCGAGCTACAGCGGCATCACCACCGAGTTCTGGAACAGTTGCGACGCCATCTGCAACCGCCGGCACTGGACGCTGTGGGGCACGCCCAACTGCGGCAAGGGCCAGCCGATGCAGACTATGGGCACGGGCCACGGCGCCGCCCCGGCGCGCTTCCGCAACGTCAACGTGGGAGTCGCCTATGCTCAGTGAGGCGCGCTGTCGGGAGATCTTCGAGACCATCCGGCGCGCCAGCGCCGCCGACGAGACTGAAGTGTTCTTGGAGGCCAGCCGTTCGGCTCTAACGCGCTTCGCCAACAACATCATCCACCAGAACGTGGCCGAAGAGGGAATCCACGTGTCGGTGCGGGCGCTGGCGGACGGCCGCACCGCCCGGGCCAGCGCCAACAAGACCGACGAAGCCGCGCTGCGGCGGGTGGCCGAGCGCGCGGTGGAGAGCGCCCGCTGGCAGCCCAAGGACCCCGACCTGCTGCCGCTGCCCGAGCCGCAGTCCTACCGTGCGATGGCGCGCTACGACGAGGAGACGGCCACACTCACGCCGGAGGCGCGGGCCGACGCCGTGGCCAAGGTGGTGGCTCGGGCGGAGAAGTATCATCTGACCGCCGCCGGAATTTATTCTCAGAGCAGCAGCACGCAGGCGCTGCTGAATTCGCGCGGGCTGTTCGCCGTGAACCGCGAGACTCGCGCCGAGTTCTCCGTGACCTATCTCGACGGCGGCTCCGGCTGGGCTAAGGGCAACTTCACCCGCGTCGGGGATCTCAACGTCGAAGAGCTGGCCGAGCGGGCCTGCGAGAAGGCGCTGGCCAACCGCGAGCCCGAGGAAATTCCCCCGGGACGCTACACCGTTATCCTGGAACCGGCGGCCGTGCTCGACCTGGTGGGATTCCTCTTTTACGATTTTGCCGGCACCGCTGTGCTGGACAAGCGCAGCTGCTTCACCGACCAGCTTGGCAAGAAGGTTTTCGGCGAAAACATCTCCATCACCGACGACGTTTACCATCCCCTGCAAGCGGGGGCGCTCTGGGATGGGGAAGGAATGCCGCGGCGAGCGGTGCCACTGGTGGAGCGCGGCGTGCTGAAGAACCTGGTCTACGCCCGCCACACCGCCAGGAAGATGCAGGCGGAGCCGACCGGTCACGGGATGCTGCTGCCAAATGAGTGGGGCGAGGCGCCGATGAACCTGGTCTTTGCCGGCGGGAACACCTCGCTTGAGGAGATGATTCGTACCACCGACCGCGGCGTGCTGGTGACACGCCTGTGGTACATCCGCGAAGTCGACCCCTACGAAAAGATCCTCACCGGGATGACTCGGGACGGCACTTTCTTGGTGGGGAACGGGCAGGTGGGACCGGCGCTGCGCAACCTGAGATTCAACCAGAGCATCAAGGAGATGCTCAACCAGGTGGAGCTGCTTGGCCCGGCCGTGCGCGCGGCCGGGGAAGAGTCGTTCGAGATGGTAGTGCCGGCGATGCGGGTGGCCAACTTCCACTTCAGCGAAGTGACCAAGTATTGAGGGCGGCGGGCGCCACTAAGGAAGGAAGGCCAGGGTCCCGACCACCTTTCGCAGCACTGCCAGTTGGAAATTGGTGGTCTCGCCGGCGGCGGTCTGTCCTAGGAAGGTGTAGTGCTGGCGGCCGCGGGCGAAATAGATGGCCACGCCCGTCCAGAAACGCCCCTCAGCCTCGCCGGTAAACCGGCGCTCGATGGCGGGCATGCCCGCCACCTGCTTGGACTGCTCCCCTTCGCGCTGGTAGTTTTCGTAGAGCCGCTCCAGTGAACGCTCCGCCAGGCGGGCGTACTCCGCCAGGCTGCCGTTGAAGATCTCGTGCCCGATCAGGAGCAGGGTGGTCTCATCGGGCGTTCCCAGGGCGGCCACCAATGGGGTCTGCGGCTTGACCATCTCCGGATAGGAGCGCCAGGTGGGCGGCTTGAACATCTGGAAGTGATAGGTCTCGTTGACGTACTCGGTGGCGGAAACGTGCTCGATGATGAAGTCAGGCAGTGGTGGGACCGGCGGCGTTGTTGAGGCCGAGCGAGGGCCACTGTCGGTGGGGGTTACAGCTCCGCTCCCGGCAGCCGGCGTCGCTTCCTTGCGCGCCGGTTCGGCAAACACGATGCGCTCGATGCGGTCTTTGTAGATGACGGCGAAGCCGAAGCTGGTCTCCACCCGGAAAGAATCTGTCTCGTAGGCGACGATTTTGCCCACGATCTTGGATCCATCCTTCAGATAGAACTCTTCCGCAGCCGCGGGCAGGGCGATAAACAGGCCCGCGACGAACAAGGAACCAAGTAGCGCCGGGTAGCGCACGGCTGGTTTCAGACCTTTGGCTGTGCAGTACCGATTCACTAGGCGGAGTATGGCACCGCGCTTGTGCGCTTGTAAAGCAACGACGGCGCCTCTACGTCGGCTGGCAGAAAACGTAGCCGAGGATACGGTAGATCAGCTTCGCGGCCAGGAAATCGGCGGCGTGCAGGCCGGGCGTGGGCAGCAGCTCGACCACATCCATGCCCACCAAGGTGCGCCGGCGGGCCACCGTTCGCAGCAGGTGGGTTGCTTGCTCCCAGCTCAGCCCGCCGGGCTCGGGCGTACCGGTGCCGGGCATGATGGAAGGGTCGAGGGCGTCGAGGTCGAAGGTCAAATAGACGTGGGGCGACAGTGCGGCGGCCACTTCCGCCGCCCATTCCTCAGTCGGGCGCTCGACGATGTCTTTGGCCCAGAAAATAGTGGTGGGGAGCTTGGGCAGGTCGGCGGCTTCCTCCGCCGAGAGGCTGCGGATGCCTACTTGCACAGCGGGGCAGATCTCGACCACGCGCCGCATGGCGCAGGCGTGGCTGTTGGGGTTGCTTTGGTAGCTCTGGCGCAGGTCGGCGTGGGCGTCGATCTGGAGAACGCTCAAGTCGGAGAACTTGCGCGCGGCGGCCGAGACCGCCGGCGGAGTCAGGCTGTGCTCGCCGCCCAGCAGGACCGGGAATTTCCTGTCTTCCAGCAGCCCCATCACTGTGGTGCGGACGTGGGCGAGCACGTTTTCCAGCGAGCCTTCCTCGGTGGCCATCTCTTCCAGGGTGGCTATGCCGACTTCCTTGTAGGTCTCCACCTGGAGTTCTTCGTCGAAGGTCTCCATGTTGCGGGAGGCTTCGATGATGGCGCGAGGGCCTTTGGCGGTGCCGCGGACGTAGGTGGTGGTGCGCTCGAGCGGGACGGGTACGACAACGACGCGGGCCTTGTCGTAGCGGGCGTAGTCGTCCTCGATCCCGCCGAAGCGGAAAGGCAGCGCAGTCGGATAGCTCTTCAGCATAGGGAGTCTCTTTTAGCATTGGAGGCCGCTGGGCACAAGTGGCACAGTTCATCTGACTGCGCAATTTTTTTCTGTACCTATTGTCGACGGGGTATACTGGGGCGCCCAAGAAGACAGCGCCAACCGAGGACAGTGAAATGAAAAAAGAGAAGCTGGCCGATGGCCGCGTGCGTCACCTGCACGACCCTGTCGAGGACAGGTTGCGCCCCATTTATCCGCTCGACTTGAGCAAGATCCACTCCATTGACGACCTGGTGCGGGCGATGGGCCAGACCGCCTACACGGCGCGGCAGATCGGCGACGCCGCTGATGTGCTGGAGGCGATGGCGCGCGACAAGGAGTGTTCCGTGGTACTCACGCTCTCCGGGGCTCTGACAGTGGGCAAGATGGGCCTGGTCATCTGCGACCTGATCGACAGCGGCATCGTCAAGCTGGTGGTGTCAACGGGGGCGCTGATGGCGCATGGCTTGGTGGAGGCCACGGGGAGGTCTCACTTCCGCTACGAGCATCATCTCGATGACAACGAGCTTTTCTGGGCTGGTTACAACCGCGTCTATGACTCGCTGGAGCCGGAAGTCAACCTAGATCATGTAGAGCGCATAGTGGGTTCGGTTCT
>DATEUS010000006.1:0-2524 GCA_035282985.1 Candidatus Acidiferrales bacterium | reverse complement strand
TCCTGGAAAGTAAGGCCGCGGCGGGGCTGCCCGGCGCGCTTGCGGCTAGGCTTTTTCATAGAGCAGCTCCCGGGTAACCAGCTTGCGCTCACCGTGGTATTCGATCACGTCGAGCAAATAGGCCTGCAGCTCAGCGGCGCGGCGGCGGTCCCAGCCAGCCGCGTCCAGTTTCTCGAGGGGCGAGGCCAGCATGGCCGCGGCTGCCACGCGGCTGCTGGGGCTAAGCACGCGCATCCCCGCCTGGCGGCAGCGGCCGCAGAGGAACCGTCCGGTGGCCGGGCTGACGTAGGCCTTCTCATCCCCCAGGGGACGGCGGCAGCGACTGCACTCCTCGAGTGCCGGCAGCCAGCCCGCCAGCCGCACCATCCACAGCTGAAAGTAGGTGAGCGGGAGCCAGACCGACTCGGCCCGCTTCAACGCCGCCAGCGTTACCAGCACAAGGCGAAAGGCGCGCTCGGCGGGCTCGCGCTCGGGCAGCATCAGGTCGGCGAGCTCGGCAATTTGATTGAGGGCAAGGCTGCGCTCGTACTGGCCGCGGGCATCATAGAAAGCTTCGATCAATTCACTCTCCGACAAACGAACCAGGTGATGGTGCTCGCGCTCGAAGAACCACACACGAACGTAACTGAGCGGTTCGAGTGCGGCGCCAAAGCGCCGGCGCGAGCGCCGGGCGTTGGGGGCCACACCGCGCAAGCGACCCAGGCCGCGCGTGAGGAAGTTGACCAGCTTGTCGGCCTCGCCGAAGTTTGAACTCCGCAGGACGACAGCTTCCGATTCGACCAGGGGCATAGCGTGCTTGGTGGTCGGCGCGCCGACATCGCACGCCGGGACCCGGCAGCCCAGCGAACGGTCGAGACTACCACAAAGCCGCGCCATTAGACAAAGAGCGCGGCGGCGTCTCTATTTAGAATTATTCTAAACTGCGGCGAGCCTTTCCCCTTCCGCGGTCCGCTGGCTTTCGGGTAGAGTGAGGGCCGCAGCGGGAAACACGACTGGGAAACAACCGATGAGCTTTGATGTTGTCGGACTCGGCCTGAACGCCACCGATGTGGCCATCGAGGTTCCTCACTACCCAGCCTTCAACACCAAGGTGGAGTTCAGCAGCGCCCGCTGGCAGGCCGGCGGTCAGATGGCCACAGCGCTGGTGGTCTGCCAGCGCCTGGGGCTGCGCACCAAGTACATCGGACGGGTGGGCTCGGACCCGATGGGCGAGTTCCAGCTTGCGAGCCTGCGGCCCGAGGGCATCGACCTGACCGACGTCAAGGTGGTGCCGGACTGCCCTAATCAGACCGCCTACATCATCATTGATGAGCACTCCGGCGAGCGCACCATTCTCTGGCGGCGCGACCCGCGGCTGACGATCCGGCCGGAGGAGTTGCGACCTGAGATGGTAGCAGGAGCGCGCCTGGTGCACGTGGACGGTCACGACACCGCCGCCTCGGCGCAGCTCGCCCGCTGGGCGCGCGCGGCCGGGGTCCCGGTCACGGCTGACGTGGACAACCTCTACGCCGGGGTCGAGGCGCTGCTGGAAGCGACCGGCTACCTGGTCAGCTCGGCCACTTTCCCCGAAGCCTACACCGGGGAGGGGGACCTCTTCCGGGCGCTGGAGCAACTTCGGCGGCGGCATCCGGGGATGAAGCTGGCCGCCGCCACCCTGGGCCAGGACGGCGTGCTCGGGCTCGAGGGAGGGCGCTTTCTCTACCTTCCCGCCTATGCCGTGCGCTGCCGGGACACAACCGGCGCCGGCGACGTCTTCCACGGCGCCTTCGCCTACGGGCTGCTCCAAGCCTGGCCCACCGACCGCATTCTCGACTTCGCCAACGCCATGGCCGGGCTGAACTGCAAGGCGCTGGGCGCCCGCGGCGGCATTGCCAGCCGGGCCGAGGCGGAGGCACTGATGGCCAGCGGGCAGCGGCATCCCCCGCGCTGGACCACGCTGCCCGAGCCGCTTTCCGCCGGAGCGACGGGATGATTCCCCTGCGGGACGCCAACCCCAGCCACCACGCGCCGGTGGTGACCTTCGCGCTGATCGCCGCCAACTGTCTGGCCTTCTTCTACCAGCTCTCGCTGAGCCCGGCAGGTTTCGAACGCCTGGTCTTCACTTTAGGGATGGTGCCGGCGCGCGTCACGGCCCTTCCCACCAACCCCGACATCGGGCTGACGGGCGCCTTTCTGCCGCTTTTCACCAGCATGTTCCTGCATGGCGGGTGGCTGCACCTGATCGGCAACATGTGGTTCCTGTGGATCTTCGGCGACAACATCGAAGACCGCCTGGGCCACTTTCGTTACCTGCTTTTCTACCTCCTTTGCGGGCTGGGGGCAGGCGTGGCGCATATGCTGTTCAACCTGAACTCCACCGTGCCCACCATCGGCGCCAGCGGGGCGGTGGCCGGCGTGCTGGGGGGCTACTTCCTGCTCTTCCCCGGCGCACGGGTGCTAACCCTGGTGCCGGCCTTTTTCCTTTTCATGGTCGAGCTGCCGGCCTACCTGATCCTGCTCTACTGGTTCGCCCTGCAATTGTTCA
>DATEUS010000005.1:0-2221 GCA_035282985.1 Candidatus Acidiferrales bacterium | reverse complement strand
CGCTGACACGCGCGTGCGTTTCTCACCGTTGTCTTCCCTGCCCAGCTTGGCTACCATCCGGGCTCTATGTTCTGGGTCAAACTGACTCTGCTGCTGCTGGTGGTCTTCTTCCTGGCCCTGCTTTTCCGGGTTTTTCGTGGCGCCCAGGGGTTCAAACGCAGGTTCGATGACTCCTCGGCGGAGGCGACTGCCCGTCTGCGGGGGCATTTGGGAACGGGCCACTCTCCGGAATCGCGCGTCGTGGATGTGAAGCCCACGCCTTTTGGCCGCGCGGACATCCTCAACATGGAGCAAGCGGTTCTGCGCGCCCTGTGCACAGGCGCGCTCGAAGGCCCTGCGCGCCAACAAGCGCTGCGGTGGCTGGACGCCTATGCCTTTCAGGACGTGATTCATCAGTTGATCTTCGACGCCCTGAGGGAAATCCGGGTGGAGCAGCCTGAGCTTATCCGCCAGCAGCTTCCTGCCCGGCTGACCCAGAAAGGCTTTCCCGAGGTGGACTTCGAGAAGTTCCTGGCCGCGCCCGGCCTCAACTCCAGCGAAGCCCTGGGGCTGGCAGAGCAACTGCGCGACTGGGCACAGAAAGACGAGCGACCCGACGACAGCCACGGCTGAGCGGAGGTTCGGAGGTTGGAGGCAAGATAAATGTTTTGGCGGGAAACCTGGGAGGGGCTATAATCGTCTAATCAAGAGGGAGTGGAAATGAGGAAAAGCGCCCTTCTCGGCTGGGTGGCGGCGGGGGCTCTGGCCCTCGCTCTTCCGGCAACGGCGCAGGACGTTCGCGCCCAGTTTCACGTGCGGCCCCCGGCGCCCGTGCACACACCGGGCTTGCAGGGCCACGTCTTCATTCCCGGTTTCGGCCTGCGGCCCATCATCCGGAGCAACCCCGTCCCCGGCTTCGGGTTCGACATGCAGCATTTCAACCTCATCCACGGCCGCCGGCATGGCTTTCCCGGCTTTGGCGGAACCTTCTTCGGCGGGGGCTTCCGCGGGCGGCACGGCTTTGGCATGGGATTCGTCTCTTTCCCGTTTTTCCCGATGGTGAGCAGCAGCACCACAGTGGTGGTAGTGCCGCAGGTGGTCGCTGTCGAAGTTCCCGTCGGCGGGACGGTGGTGCGCTTGGAAGACGACGGTCCGGGCGAGATCGTAGTGGCGGCGGGGCTGCCCTACAACTGGAGCCAGTTGCGAATGGCCGAGTCGAGCCCGCCGCGCGAACGGGCGCCGCTGCCATTGCTGACGCTGATCGTGCTCAAGGACCAAACCATCATCCCGGTGACGGAGTACTGGTTGGAGGACGGCCGCATTTTCTACATCACCTCCACGGGACGGCAGGACTCGGTGGCGGTGCGCGAGCTGGACTGGGAGATGACCACGCAGCTCAACGCCGAGCGCAACGTCGACTTCGTGCTGCGCTCCCGCTGAGCCACACACTAATTCCTTGCCCGGAGCGGTTCGGCTCCGGGCTTTTTTATTGAGAAGAAGGAACGGCGCTAGCGGAGGTAGTCGCGCTCCATTTCCTCCGCCCAGCGGAGGAAGGAGCGCAGGCGCTGCCGTTCGCGCCAGAGCAGGCGGAAGAATTCCTGGCGGGTGAGCCGGTCGGCGTGGACGCCGAAGTAGGTTTCCATCCGCCAGCGCAGGTAGGGGCTCCGCCAAGGACGGAGGTGGTGGCCGCGGGAAGCGCGCCAGAAGTAACGCAGGGCGTAAGTCAGCATCGCGCTCTCCCCGTTGTCCTCCAAGATTGCGCCCAATTGCTCCAAACTCTGGCACAAGAGCGGAGGTTTGGCAACGTGCGCATCGTCTGCTAGAATGACGGCGCTATGAATCCACTCTACTTGATTGTTTATCACACCGTCATGGGCCAGCGGCGGCGCTGCCCGGCCTGCGGCAAGGAGCAGGTCATCGACCAGGTGGACCGCGACCAGCGCTACCACTGCAAGTACTGCAACCACCGCTTCACCAAAGAGGAACTCAAGCGCTCCGACACCAGCCGCTAGCCCGCTGAGATGGCGCACTACGACCTGCTGCTCGACCTGCTGATCCTGTTCGGCTTTGCCTCGCTGGTTGCCGTCCTGCTGCAGCGGGCGCGGCAGTCCACCATCGTCGCCTACCTGCTGACCGGGATGCTGGTCGGCCCCTCGGGCCTGGGCTTGATCACCAACCGCGACGCCATCGAGTTGATGGCGGAGATCGGCGTGGTGCTGCTGCTCTTCACCATCGGCATTGA
>DATEUS010000004.1:0-11335 GCA_035282985.1 Candidatus Acidiferrales bacterium | reverse complement strand
GCGGGCGTGGAGAAGGCGTACGGCACCGGCCGGCGCAAGACCTCGGTGGCGCGTGTCTACCTCCGTCCCGGCAGCGGGCAACTGCGCGTGAACGGCCGCCCGCTGGAAGAAGTTTTCACCAGCCCGGCTTGGCGCGAACATGCCCGCGGGCCGCTGGTCTTCACCGGCGTTGCCGACCAGTTCGATGCCAACATTACCGTCAAGGGCGGCGGCGGCAACGGCCAGGCGGGCGCCATCCGCCAGGGGCTGGCGCGGGCGCTGGCGCTGGCCAATCCGGCGCTGCGTCCGAAGCTGCGCCAGAACGGTTTTCTGACCCGCGATCCCCGGATGAAGGAACGCAAGAAGTACGGCCAGAAGGGGGCGCGCAAGCGCTTCCAGTGGACGAAGCGCTAAGCGGAGCGAGGTGACGGTGGCTACTTTGACCATGAAAGAACTGCTGGAGGCTGGGGTCCACTTCGGCCACCAGACCCGCCGCTGGAACCCGAAGATGAAGGAGTACATCTTCGGCGAGCGCAACGGCATTTACATTATCGACCTGCAGAAAACCCTCAAGCTGTTCAAGGAGGCGGCGCAGTTCATCACCGACCTCGCCGCCCAGGGCAAGACCATCCTGTTCGTCGGCACCAAGCGGCAGGCCCAGGAAGCTATCGCCGAAGAGGGCCAGCGCTGTGGCATGTTCTACGTCAACCACCGCTGGCTGGGCGGCACCCTCACCAACTGGACCACGTTGCAGAAGTCGGTCAAGCGCTACAAAGAGCTGGACGCGATGGAAGAGGACGGCCGGATGGAGCAGATTCCCAAGAAGGAAGCCATCCGCCTGCGGCGTGAGTTGCGCCACAATCAGGAGAACCTAGTAGGCATCAAGGACCTGCCCGGGCTGCCGGACGTGCTCTTCGTGATTGATTCCGACAAGGAAGAGATCGCCGTGGCCGAAGCCCGCAAGCTGGCCATCCCGGTGGTGGCGGTGGTCGACACCAACTGCGACCCGGACAAGGTTGATCTGATCATCCCTGGCAACGATGACGCCTTGCGTGCCATTCGCCTTTTCACCTCCAAGATCGCTGACGCCGTCCTGGAAGGACGCGGCACCTACGAGCAGCAGCAACTGGAGGCGGCCAAGGCGGAGGCGGTGGAGGCTGGCGCCGAACTCGCCACCGGGGAAGAGGCCGCCTATGCCGGGACGCCGGAGGAGTTGGAAGAGGTGGCCGAGGTCTACGACCCGGACGAAATGTTGCCGCCGCACCTACGCCCGCGGCCGGTGCCGGTGCAGGATGAGTTTGCCGATGAGTCGGGGGAGCTCGCGGCCGAGGAAGCCGACGCCGAAGCGCCCTCCGAGGAAGCGACGGGCGGCAGTACCTGATGATTGAAGCCGATAGACCTTCCCGAGGCCGACTGCCCCTCCGGGCCGCCGGCCTTTTTTTCTGTTCGCAGACGGCGAGAAAAGGAGAGCGAGCTCTGTGAGTTCTGACCCCAAGGCCTCCGCCGGCACCGAGGCCAACATCACCGCCCAACAGGTCAAGCAATTGCGCGAGCAGACCGGGGCCGGCTGGATGGACTGCAAGACGGCGCTGAAGACCACCGGGGGCAGCGTGGAAGAGGCGGTGGCCTGGCTGCGCAAGAAAGGCATGGCCACAGCCCAGCGCAAGGCCGGCCGCGCCACCAGCGAAGGCATCGTGGGCAGTTACGTGCACGCCGGAGACAAGATCGGCGTGCTGGTTGAGGTCAACTGCGAGACTGACTTTGTTGCTCGCACCGAGCCCTTCCGGCAACTGGTGCATGACCTGGCCATGCATATCGCCGCCGCCGAGCCCCGCTTCATCCGCCGCGAGGAAGTGACCCCGGATGTGCTCGCGCGCGAGCGCGACATCTACCGCGAGCAGGCGCTGGCCAGCGGCAAGCCGGAGAAGGTGGTCGACCGCATCGTCGAGGGCAAGCTGGACAAGTTTTACGAGGAGAACTGCCTCTACGAGCAGCACTTCATCCGCGACGACAAGATGACGGTCAAGGAGCGGATCGACTCCGTCGTCGCCCAGGTGGGCGAGAATATTGCCGTGCGCTGCTTTTCCCGCTACAAAGTAGGCGACTCCTCGCTTGTGGCCGAGGCTGCGCCCCCAGCCGAGGAGGGCGCGGGGAGCTGATTATGCCGGCTACGCCAACACCGGTTTTCAAGCGCATCCTGCTGAAGCTGAGCGGTGAAGCCTTCATGGGCAAGCAGAACTTCGGCATTGATGATGAAACCGTCGCCAACATCGCCCGGGAAGTCCAGGAAGTTCACCAGCTCGGCGTCGGCATCGGCGTGATTGTCGGCGGCGGCAACATCTTCCGCGGACGCACCTCCGGCGCTCGCGGCTTCGAGCGCGTGACCGCCGACCAGATGGGCATGCTGGCCACCGTCATCAACGCCTTGGCCTTGCAGAACGCCCTGGAAAGGCTTGAGGTGCCGACCCGGGTGCTGACCGCCATCGAGATGGCGCAACTGGCCGAGCCCTTCATTCGCCGCCGCGCCATCCGCCACCTGGAGAAGGGCCGCGTGGTTATCTTCGCCGCCGGCACCGGCAACCCCTACTTCTCCACTGACACCGCCGCCGCCCTGCGCGCCAAAGAGATCAATGCCGAGGTTATCCTCAAGGCCACCAACGTGGACGGTATCTACGACGCCGACCCGCATACCACTGGCAGCGCCAAGATGTTCGACCGCATCTCCTACCTGGACGTCATCTCGCGCTCGCTGGCGGTGATGGACACGACGGCGGTTTCCCTCTGCATGGATCACAACCTGCCCATCATCGTCTTCAATCTAACCCGGCCGGGAAACATCAAGCGCGTCGTGCTGGGGGAGAAGGTCGGCTCGCTGGTGACCGCCTAGGAGCGCCGGCTGTCCCTGCTTGGGACGACCGGGGGAGTGGACGGTATGCAGGATGTAGGCAGTATCAAGGAAGCCCTGGCGCTGAACCAGACGCGAATGGACAAAACCGTGGAGGATTTCCGCCGCGAGCTGAGCCACCTGCGCACCGGGCGAGCTTCCGTCACTTTGCTTGAGGACGTGCGGGTGGACTACTACGGCGCTCCCACCCCGATCAACCAGTTGGCCAAGCTGGCCACGCCCGACCCCACCCTCATCGTGGTGCAACCGTTCGACCCCTCCATCACGCCGGCGGTGGAGAAGGCCATCCTCAGCGCCGAGCTGGGGCTGAACCCGGCCAGCGACGGCAAGGTGATTCGCGTGCCCATTCCGGCCTTGACCGAGGAGCGCCGCAAGGAGCTAGTCAAGCACCTGCACACGGTGCTGGAAAATCACAAGACGGCGGCACGCAACATCCGCCGCGACACCAAGGCTGCCATCGAGGCTCTATTTAAGGACAAGAAGATTAGCGAAGACGAGAAACATCACAGCCTCACCGAGCTTGACAAAGTGACCCACGAATACACCGAGAAGCTCGACGCCCTCTCCAAGGCCAAAGAAAAAGAGATAATGGAGATTTAGTCCCCGACCGGGCCTCCCCGCCAGCGTCATCCTCTGCTTGGATTCCGACCAGAAGTCATCTCATAAACCCATAGTTTGACGCCTTCGGAAGAGCACGGCTTCACTTGCCCTGAGCGGAGTCGAAGGAGCCGCGCCGAAAAGGTGGCTAAGAATTAGGGCTTTAGCCCCTGAGGGATTTCTGAAATCCCTCAGTCCACGCATTGCGTCCTTTTGCCCATCGATGAGACAGCTTCTATTGAGTTGTCGCCTGCGCTTGGTTGGAATAGGCTGAATCGCCCACTAGACTGTGTGTCGCCTTGACGCGGTAGTGGTAAGTGGTGCCACGGGCCACCGGGTCATCGCGGTAGATCGTAGTGTTAGCCGAGACGCTCGCAATCGGGCTGAAGGGACCGACGGTGGTGGTCTTGTTCTTTCCTTTGCCCGTGACCGTTACGTCGGCCCGCTCGATCACATAGCCTTCCTCGCCGGGATTGTCCGCCCAGGCCAAGTCGACCCAGACATCATTCACGACCTTGTTCTTGCCCCGGCCGGAAATGTCGGCGCCGGCAGTTGCGGTCAGGTTGGTGGGTGCCGCCAGGAGGATCCTGGAACTGGTGAAGTTGGTGTTGTTGCCCGGCTCGCCGTCGCTGCCGACGGGGCTGAAGATGGCGCTCAACAGATGATCGCCCGCGCTGGCACCGGTTGTGTTCCAGGAGAAGACGAGCGTAGTGGAGGCGCCACCGGCCAGCGTAACCGGCTGCGGCGCGCTCACGGTTCCAGCCGTGCCGCCCGAAGGCGGGAAGTCGTCAAGGCTCACGGTCACGGTCATCTCCACCGTGCCCAGGTTGGCAACGTCCACAGAGACATCTGCCACGTTTCTTTCGGTCACCGATGCCGGAGCCGTCACCGCTGTGATAGCGATATCGACCACCTCGATGCTGACGTTGACGCTCTTGCTCTTGGAATTGTCCGCTGTGTCAGTCTCTCCCGTGACCGTGTCCGCGGTGGCGGTGAGGACGTGGTCGCCGGCACTTGCCTGATTGGTTTTCCAGACGAAGATAAGCGAGGTGGAAGCGCCCGGAGCCAAGGTGACCGATTGCGGGTTGGCAGTGGCCCACGTGCCTGCCGTACCCCCCTCCGGTGGCGTGTCAGTCATCGTGACCAGGAAGGTTTCCTCGAACGTGCCTTCGTTGACGACGTCCACCTGGATGCCGAGTGGGTCGGGATAATTCACAACGTCCTGCGAGATGATGGAAGTCACGGCCACGTCGTGCCGAGGTTCGACGACCGACACCACGGTGGACTGGGAGTTGTCCGCAGGGTCGCTGTCCGTTGCCGTTTCCAGGGCGGCTGTTGCCGTTAAGGTGTGGTCGTCGAGCGTGCTGCCAGTCGTATTCCAACTGAAATTGAACGTAACCGACTGGCCAACGGGAACGGTTATCGGTTGGGGATCGGTGGGGCTAACGGTGCCGTCCGGAGTATTGACAACAGCTACACTGACGGATTCATCCTCCGTGCCTTGGTTGGCGACCACTACGGAAATCGCCGCCGTGTTCCCTTGAACGACGGACGCTGGAGCCCCAATCGAAGTCACCGCCACGTCGTGAGTAGGTTGCTGCACCGAGACGGTCGTGGAGCGCCTATTGTCCGCTGTATCGGTCTCTCCACTGACGCTGCCTGCAGTTGCGGTCAACACATGGTCGCCAGCGCTGGTGGGTGTCCACGTAAAGCTGACCGTAGTGGAACCACCGGGGTCGAGTGACACCGAGTGTGAGCCGGGGCTGATGGCCGCCGGCGGCTCGGTTTCATCGGCCAGGCTAACGTCAAACGTTTCCGCCACCGTGCCCTGGTTCTCCACTCCCACGGTGACGTCCTGGGGCTCGCCAGTAACGACGGGCGAAGGAGCCGAGATCGAAGTCACGGCCACATCGCGGGAAGCAGGCGCGGCGAAATTGACCACGTTGTCGGCGCGCACCAAGGGCTCGGCCAGCCCATCGGGATCGGTCGGCCATACTTGGGGACATCCGGCAGTTCCATGGAAGAGTCCGCCGGCTCCGGCCCCGGCTTGATAACACTCGCCGGTCTCGATCAATGCCTGTCGCACGGTGCCCGGCAACGGCGCCGGCAGGCCTTGATCGAGCCGGTTCTGCATAAAGAGAGCGGCCACTCCGACCGCATGCGGCGAAGCAAAGCTGGTGCCGCTGCAGTTGCCCAGGTTAATCTCATTGCAGAGAACGATTCCGCCCCCAAGCTGGAGGATGGGAACGCCCACCCCGGGGGCAATCACGTCGACATCGGCGCCGAAGTTGGAGAAGCCCGCTAACGTTGTCCGCGCGAAGGAGTCGTCGGCGACCTCGGCGCCGGCGAGGCAACTAAAGAACCAGAACAAGCACAGGGGTGGTCCCAGCCCGCCGGGGATCCCGTCGGAATCGCCCATGGCGGAGACGGTGATGACCTCATCGAACGCGGCCGGGATACTGCCGCTGGCATTGGCGGAGTCATTGCCGGCTGCGACCACCACCGTGGTGCCGGAATTTACCAGCGCCCGCACAGCGTCGTGGAAGGCAACAACAATAGGGTCGGTGGAGTCGTCCGTGCAGGTAGGGCAGTTGTCGCGGAAGCTCATGTTGGCGACTTCAATCACGTTGCCGGAGAGGTTCAGCCCGGTCAGGTAGTCCACCCCGGCGACGATGTCAACGTAGTCGGCGCTGCCGTCGCTCTTGAACACCTTGACCGCGATCAGAGTGGCCTGCGGGACGACCCCGACAAGATCAATGCTGTTGTTGATGGCAGCGACAATCCCGCCCACTGAAGTGCCATGCCCGTGGTCATCCTGGCCGCCGGCCGCGCAGCCGCCGCCTCCTCCTGTGCAGTTGCGGCTCAATGCAGTGTCGATGTTGGCGGCCAGGTCGGGATGGGCGAAGTCGAGTCCGGTGTCAATAATAGCTACCTGTATGCTGCTGCCGGTGTTCGGGGCCAGGGCCGGCTCACCGTTGATGCGATTCAAGTCCTTGGAAATCTGCTGCGCTGTCAGATAAACAGTGCGGTCGCGCCCAATGGTGGCTATGCGCGGGTCGCGCCGCAGGGCACGCAAGACCTGCAACTCGGCAGCCGCCGGCACTTCAATAGCCATGCCGCTCAAGGCGAAGCGGTAGATGTGGCGCACGCTGAAGCCGTGGGCCCGGCTCAGTTCCTGCGCGGCCAGTGCCGGCGCAGTCACATCCGACCGGAAGGTGACCAGGAAGCTACTGCGGTCGCGATGGCCTGGTCCTTCTGGCGCCGCTGACAGTGAGGGCGCAAGCACAAACAGGCTAAGCGCCGCCAGCGCCCAGATGGTTCTCCTCATAGCAAGCCTCCATGCGTTGGGCGGCTTCCCGACGGGAGATTCAAGTATGGGTTTGTGGAGTGGGCACGCTGTGGCTGGAAGGGATTCACCACCCGCTTCCTCTTCTGGCCGCCGCGCGGCCAGCCTGGCTAGCCCTCCGAGCCCCTGTGGAGAGAACCCCCCAGAGCCTCTTGCCTGCGACCTTACACGCAGTTCTTTCAAGTGTCAACCCTCTTTCGGTCAGGTGCGCAGTTGTTCAAGGGCGAAGCGGGCGGCGCCGAAGAGAGCCGTCTTGGCGTTCAGAATCACCTGCACCGGCATGTGGCCGACCAGAGTAGAGAGCCGGCCTTTGTCGTGAAAGGCGGTGAGGAAGGTGCCGTCCCTGAGCTTGGGCAGGATTTTCGGGGCAATGCCGCCGCCAAGGTAGACCCCGGCGGTGGCGAGAGCCTTCAGGGCCAAGTTGCCGGCCTCTGCCCCCAGCAGCGAGACCCAGATATCGAGCGCCTTGACGCAGAGCTCACTTCTCCCTTCCAGAGCGACGCCGGAGATGACGGCGGCCGGGTCCTCCGCGCGAACCATCTCTTCCGCCAGCCAAGCGGGCTCATCGGCGTAGCCGGTTTCTTTGAGGTAGGCGTAGACCCGGCACAGGCCCGTTCCGTTGAGGACGCGGTCGTAGCTGACCCGGTCGAACTGCTTGAGCAGGAAAGCCAGGAGGTCGATCTCGCGGGCGTTGCGGGGGGCGAAGTCGGCGTGGCCGCCCTCGGAGGCCGAGGGGCGGTGTCGGCGACCGTCCCAGAAAAGAATGGCCTCGCCCAAGCCCGTTCCGGGGGCGATAAGGGCGGCGTTGCCCTTGGGGTTGGGTTGACCCGCGCTCAGCGTGACCAGTTCATCGGGGCGGAGGGTGGCGATGCCGTAGCCGGTGGCCTCCAGGTCGTTGATGAGCACCACGTCGCCGCCGACCACCGGCCGCAACTCGCGCGCGTCCACCACCCAGGGCAGGTTGGGCGTCTCGCTGCGGCCTTCCACCACCGGACCCGGAATGCCGAAGCAGGCGACTTCGATCGGTTCGGAGGCGTGACGGAGAAAGTCCTCGAGCACTTCGGCCAGACCGGGGTAATCGCGGCTGGGAAGGCTGCGCTCATGGTGGGCAGCCCGCGGGCCGGTCTCGGGCGCGAAGAAAGCCAGCAGCGATTTGGTGCCGCCGATGTCGCCGGCAAGGATCATCGTTCTTCGTCCCCACCGCTCGCTTCCGCTTCGACGCGCACGCGCTCCAGGCGGCTGGCGGCAGCAGCATCCACCAGCCAGATGAGCTCTCCGTTCCGCGGGGCGACCTGCTGGGCAGGGAGTTGCCCGCCGCTGCCGAGCGCCGCCCGCAGTGCGGTGGCTTTGTTTTCGCCCGCCACTAGAAAGAACACCCGCCGGGCTTGGTTCAGCACCGGCAGGGTGAGCGTCACGCGGTCGAACCCTTTCAGCCCGGGCCGATGCGCCACGGCCAGGCGCTGCTTTTCCTCCAGGGCCGCAGCCCCGGGAAACAAAGAGGCGGTGTGACCGTCACCGCCCAGGCCGAGCAAGATGAGGTCAAAGGTGGGGACGCCACGGCCGAAATGCTGGCGCAATTCGTTCTCGTAGGCTTGGGCGGCCTCTTCGGGCGAGGCCTGGGTGGGAATGGGATGGATGTTGGGCCGGGGCACCGGCACGTGCTTCAGCAGAGCCTCCTGGCCCATGCGGTAATTGCTCTGGGGGTGGTCTTGCGGGACCATGCGCTCGTCACCCCAGAAAAAGTGAACCTGCGACCAAGGAATCTTATCTCGAAACTCGCTGCCCGCCAGCAGCTCGTACAGCCGCCGCGGAGTCGAGCCGCCCGCCAGGGCAAGGCGGAAAGGGGTGCGCGGCTCCTTTTGTACTTCCCGGATTGCGGCCAGCAAACGCCGGGCCGCCTCCCGGCTGAGGCTTTCGAGATCGGGGCAGATGACGAGTGTGCCGCGCACGGTTCAACCTCTCTAGGACAAGTGCCAGTGCCGCCCGTCGCGTTCGATGAGCGCCTGGGCTTCTGCGGGGCCCCAGGTGCCGGCGGCGTAGTTGGGAAGATCCTTGGGCGGCGTCTCCGCCCACGCCTTGAGCAACGGGTCGAGCAGCCGCCAGGCGGCCTCCACCCAATCTCCCTGGGCGAAGAGCATGCGGTCACCTTCCAAACAATCGAGTAGCAAGGTCTCGTAGGCGCTGGGACTGTCGCTTTCAAAAGAGCCGCGGTAGCTGAAGTCCATCTGCACCGAGCGCCCGACAACGTGCAGGCCCGGCTCCTTGGCGATGAAGCGCAGGCCGATGCCCTCGTCGGGTTGCAGGCGCAGGGTGAGCAGGTTGGGCTCACAGGGTTCCATAGGGGTGCAGGCAAACAGATGGAGGGGGGCGTCGCGGAACTGGATGGAGATCTGGCTGCCTCTCTGCGGCAGGCGCTTGCCGGTACGCAAGTAGAAAGGGACGCCGGCCCAGCGCCAGTTGTCCAACTCCAGTTTGACGGCAGCGAAAGTCTCTGTGCTCGAATCGGGCTGGACGTTCGGCTCCTGCCGGTAGCCTACCCCTTCCTTGCTGTTGACGCGGCCGGGTCCGTACTGGCCCCGCACGGCCACTTCCTCGAGCGGTCGCGCGTTCAGCGGGCGGATGGCCTGCAAGACCTTGACCTTCTCCTGCTGCACGGGCGCGGCCTCGAAAGAAGCCGGCGGCTCCATGGCGGTGAGGCAGAGCAGTTGCAGCAGGTGATTTTGAATCATATCGCGCAGGGCGCCCGCAGTCTCGTAGAAGCCGGCGCGATGTTCCACACCGAGCGTTTCGGCCACGGTGATCTGCACGTGGTCGATGAAGTTGCGGTTCCACAGCGGCTCGAAGATGCCGTTGGCAAAGCGGAAGACCATCAGGTTCTGCACCGTCTCTTTGCCCAGGTAGTGGTCGATGCGGTAAACCTGCTCTTCCTGGAAAACTTCCTGCACGCAAGTGTTGAGCTGGCGGGCAGTGGCGGCGTCATGCCCAAAGGGTTTTTCAATCACTACCCGCCGCCAGCCCCGCCGCTGGCGGGGCCAGCCGCTGCCGGGGGCGGTGGCCAGGCTGGCGGCGCCAAGCTGGTGAACAATCTCTGCGTACAACTCGGGAGGAACCGAGAGGTAGAAGACGCAGTTCCCGGCAGTGCCGTGCTGCCGGTCGAGAGTCTGCAACTGCTGGCGCAAGCGCTGATAGTCGGCGCCTTCGGAGGTGTTGAGGCGAAAGTAGTGCAGGCGTCGGCCGAAGCTCTCCCAGTTTTTCCCTTCGAGCGGCAGCCGGCCGTGCTCGTTCACGGCGGCGCGCATCTGTTGTCGGAAGTAATCGTCGCTCCACTCCCGGCGGCCCACGCCCATAATGTAGTAATTTTCCGGCAGCCGTCCCAGGGAAGCGAGGTCAGAAAGGGCGGGGAGGAGCTTGCGCGCCGTCAGGTCGCCAGTGGCTCCGAAGATAACAAGGCCGAACGGTTGCGGACGCAGGCTTTGAGGCTGGGTCTCGACGCGGGCTGGCATCCGGCGCGTGTCCTTCTCCTAGCGCTTCTTGACCGTGTGGCCGCCGAATTCCTTGCGCAGGGCGGCAATCAGCTTGTTGGCAAAGGATTCTTTCTGTCGCGACTGGAAGCGGGCGAACAGCGACTGGGCGATGGTGGGCACGGCCACCCCGCGGTCGACCGCGTCTTGAACCGTCCAGCGGCCTTCGCCGGAGTCCTCCACGTAGCCGCGGATCCTGCGCAGGTGTCGGTCTTTCTGGAGGGCGGATTCGGCCAGCTCCAGCAGCCAGGAGCGGACGACGCTGCCGCGGTTCCACAGGCGGGCGAGCCGGTGAAGGTCGAGGCCGAACTCGGAGCGCTCCAGCATCTCGAAGCCCTCGCCGTAAGCCTGTAGCATGGAATACTCAATGCCGTTGTGCACCATCTTGGCAAAGTGGCCGGCGCCGCTAGGACCGACGTAGGCATAGCCGTCTTTCGGCGCCAGGGCCTTGAAGAGCGGCTCGGCTTGCTTGAAAGCCTTGGGGTCGCCGCCTACCATCAGGCAGTAGCCCCGCTCGCGGCCCCAGACGCCGCCGCTGGTGCCGGCGTCGAGGTAGTGGATGCTGTCTTTCTTGAGGTCGTTGGCGCGGGCGATGGAGTGGCGGTAGTAGGAGTTGCCGCCGTCAATCACCACATCGCCTTTTTGCAGATGCCCCTCGAGTTGACGCAGCACCCCCGCCACCGGGTCGCCGGCAGGCACCATCAGCCACACCACGCGCGGAGGGTTGAGCTGTCCGATCAACCCGCCGAGCGAATGCGCTCCCTGGGCGCCGAGCGCAGCCACGGCGCGCACTTTTTCCGCCGTGCGGTCGTAGGCCACCACCTTGTGCTTGTGCTTGAGCAAGCGCTCGACCATGGCGCTGCCCATCCGGCCCAACCCGATGAATCCAACCTGCATGGCTCAACTCCTTATGGGGCTTTTGCAGCGGTGCTTCGACTCGGCGATCGGAGCTTTGACTCCTTGGATTAGATGGAATGCCAACTCTGT
>DATEUS010000003.1:0-11342 GCA_035282985.1 Candidatus Acidiferrales bacterium | reverse complement strand
GATCGCCTCGGTGGAAGGGCACGTGGGCGAGCCGCGCCAGCGCCCGCCCTATCCGGTCGAGCGCGGTCTCTGGGGCCAGCCCACCTGCATCAACAACGTCGAGACCTGGGCCAACATTCCCGTCATCGTCATGCGCGGCGGCGAGTGGTACGCGAAGGTGGGCACAGCTACGAGCAAGGGCACCAAGGTGTTCAGCTTGGTGGGAGCCATCAACAACACCGCCCTGATCGAAGTGCCCATGGGCATCAAGCTGCGCGAGGTGGTCTACGAGGTGGGTGGGGGCATCCCCGAAAACCGGCGCTTCAAGGCCATCCAGACCGGCGGGCCCTCAGGCGGCTGCATCCCCGAATCGCTGCTCGATCTTCCGGTTGATTACGAAAGTCTCACCCAGGCCGGCGCCATCATGGGCTCGGGCGGCATGATTGTGATGGACGAGTCCAACTGCATGGTGGACATCGCCAAGTACTTCCTCACATTCCTCTCCGACGAATCCTGCGGCAAGTGCTTCCCCTGCCGCAAAGGCCTGCAGCGGATGCTCGAGGTCGTGACCCGCATCTCCGAAGGCAAAGGGACCGAAGAAGACCTGCAACTGCTGCAAGACATGGGCTGGCTGGTGCGCGAGACCTCCTTCTGCGGCCTCGGTCAGACCGCCCCCAACCCGCTGCTCTCCACCTTGCGCTACTTCCGCGACGAATACCTGGCCCACGTGCGCGAGAAGCGCTGCCCGGCCAAGGTCTGCAAGGAACTCATCACCTATTCCATCGAGCCCACCCTGTGCGACGGCTGCCACGCCTGCGTGCGGGTGTGCACCACCGACGCCATCCTGGGCGAGAAGAAAGACGTTCACACCATCGACACCGCCAAGTGCATCAAGTGCGGCGCTTGCCTGGAAGTCTGCCAGCCCAAGGCGGTTCTGGTCACCTGAGAGATGAGGCATGGCTCCGAGAAGCGAGAGAGAGGAGAAGAGATGAAAGTGAGCGCCAGACTCATGCGGCTCACCCTGATGGCGACAACCTCTGTGGGTGTGGGCTTGCTCTTTGCCGGTGCCGCCCGGGCCCATTGCGACACGCTGAATGGCCCCGTGGTCATGGCAGCGAAGCAAGCGCTGGAACAGGGCGACCTCACTCCGGTTCTCAAATGGATCCAGAAGGAGTATGAGCCGGAAGTGCGGGCGGCGTTCGAGGAAACAATCAGAGTTCGCGCCCAGGGAAAAGAAGCGAAGGAATTGGCGGATCGATACTTCTTTGAAACCGTGGTTCGGCTGCATCGGGCGGGCGAGGGAGCTCCCTACACCGGCCTGAAGCCAGCCGGCACAGCGTGGGGGCCAGCGATTGAAGCGGGCGAAAAGGCGCTAGCGAGCGGAGACGTCGAGCCAGCGGTGCGCCTTCTGACGGAGGCGGCGGCCGCCGGCATCCGCGAACGCTTCGCGCAGGTGTGGCAGAAAAAGCAGCACGCGGAGGAAAGCGTCGAGGCGGGCCGGGAATTCGTGCATGCCTACGTGGAGTTCATGCATTACCTAGAACGTCTCCATGCGACCGCCACCGGTGCGGGCGCTTCTCACGATACGCCATCAGAAGCTTACGGCGACAGCCGCCATCCACACCAGGAAGCGTTCAAGGAGTGAGCGATGCCGACCCTGACCATCAACGGCATCAAGCTCGAAGTCGAACGCGGCACCACTGTGCTGGAGGCAGCGCAATTCCTTGGTCTGCCCATCCCCACCCTCTGCCACGACGACGGCTTGACCCCCTACGGGGCCTGCCGCCTGTGCGTGGTGGAGGTGGGCAAGCCACCCAACGGCAAGCTGCAAAGTGCCTGTACTCTGGTGGCCGAGGACGGCTTGGTGGTGCAGACCCATTCCGCCCGGGTGGAGCGCGCCCGGCAGTTGCTGCTGGAACTCTACGTCGCCACCAGCCCGCAGTCGAAAACCATCCAGGACCTGGCCAGCCGCTACGGCGTCACTCGCGTGCGGCTGGCGCCCGAGTTCGAGGACTGCATCCAGTGCGGCAAGTGCGTGCGCATCTGCAAGGAACAGATGATGGCCGGGGCCATCGGCTTCGCCTACCGTGGCCCCCATCGCAAGGTGATGGCCCCCTTCCGGCCGCAGTCGGACATCTGCCGGCAGTGCGGCGCCTGCATGTACATCTGCCCGGTGGTGGAGCTGCGCTGCCACGGCGCCCAGCCGGAGACTACGCTCTGCAGCGGCTGCCTGAACTTCGCCCCCGCCTGCCTGGACTACCACGACCACGCCATGTGCTTCCTCGATCCCTGCGTGGCCTGCGAGTTGGCCGGCCCGCTGCGGCAGGATTTGGTTTGGCCTACAGAAAAAGGCAAACAGAGTGCCAACAAAGGAGAGCTCCCATGACGTATTCGCGCCTGAACGCTTCGGCAGCGACCTTGACCAAGAATCGCACCGAAGACTCCATCAGTCCCTTTAGCGGCATGTGCACCACCTGCGTGGACGGCTGCATCGGGATGTGCGAGATTGGCAAGTCGGCCTATCGCGGCCCGGAAATGATCTACCCGCAACCGTTCGGGATCATCACCACCGCCTCGGCCAAGGACTATCCCGTCGACCTGTCGCACTTCACCATTCTGGGCCGGGCCACGGGCGCGTGGGGAGTGGAGCCCGACAGCAACAAAGCTCTCTTCCCCAACGTCGACCTGGAGGTGAGGATCGGGCGCGAGCCGGGCATTCGCTCCAAGCTCCCCTTCATCCTGGCCGCCATGGGCTCCACCAATATCGCCAAGACCAACTGGGAGAGCCTGGCCGCCGGCGCCGCCATCACCGGCACCTGCATCACCGTGGGCGAGAACGTCTGCGGCATGGACACCGCCTCCCGCCTCACCAACGGGCGACTGCTCTCCAGCCCGGAAATGGAGTGGCGGGTCAAGTGTTTCCGCGACTGGCAGGAAGACGGCTGCGGCGAAATCATCATCCAGGCCAACGTGGAAGACACCACCCTAGGCGTGCAGGAGTACGCCATCACCGAGCTGGGCGTCAAAGCGGTGGAGATGAAGTGGGGGCAGGGCGCCAAGGACATCGGCGGCGAGGTCAAGATCCGCGACCTGGCCAAGGCCCGCCTGCTGAAGCAGCGCGGCTACGTGGTTCTGCCCGATCCCGACGACCCGGTGGTGGAGGAGGCTTTCCACAAGGGCAGCTTCCGCGAGTTCGAGCGCCACTCCCGCATCGGCATGGCCAACCGCGAGGCTTTTCTGCGCCGGGCCGATGAGCTGCGCAACCTGGGGGCGAAGTGGGTCTTCCTCAAGACCGGCGCCTACCGGCCTGCTGACTTGGCCCGAGCGGTCAAGTGGTCGTCAGAGGCTGGGATCGACCTGCTCACCGTTGACGCCGCCGGCGGCGGCACCGGCATGAGCCCCTGGCGAATGATGAACGAGTGGGGTGTGCCCGGCATCGAGCTGCACTCGCTCCTCCACCAGTACTGCGACCGGCTGGCCAAGAAGGGCCAGTACGTTCCGGCTGTGGCCGTGGCCGGCGGCTTCACCTTCGAAGATCAGATCTTCAAAGGCCTGGCGCTGGTAGCGCCCTACGCCAAGATGATCGCCTGGGCGCGCAGCCCGCTGGCGGCGGCCATGGTGGCCAAGACCATCGGCCGGCGCATCGAGGAGAATAGCCTGCCCATCTACGTCGAGCGCTTCGGCACCACCGTCAGCGAAGTTTTTGTCACCGCCCCGGAGCTGCAGGAGCGCTTCAAGGACCGCTTCAAGAAGCTCCCGGTGGGCGCCATCGGCTATTACACCTATTACGAGCGGGTGGCGCAGGGACTGCGGCAGTTGATGTGCGGCGCCCGCAAGTTCGCGCTGCAATACATCTCCCGAGACGACATCGCCGCCCTCACCCCGCAGGCGGCGGAGATCAGCGGGATTCCGCTGGTCAGTGACGCCGACGGCGAGGAAGTCGAAAAGATTCTTTGCGCCGCCTAAGGTCCTCTGCGCCCCCGGGTGGTTGACCCGGTGAGTCGTACTCTGACCCACGAGCCCGCAGAGAAGGTTCTCCCCGCTGCGCGCGAGGAAAGTTCCGCAACCAAGGGCGGCCGGCTGGACCCGCTCTTCCGCGCCCGCTCGGTGGCCTTGGTGGGCGCCTCTACCCGGGTCGATTGTGTCGGGCGGCAAATCCTCGACAACCTGCTGGCCTTCGGCTATCGCGGCCGTATCTATCCCGTGAATCCCAAGGCAACTGAGATTCGCGGTCTGCGCTGCTATCCTTCCGTCCGCGCCATCGAAGAGGCCCCGGAGTTGGCGGTGCTGGTAGTGCCGCGGGCGGCGGTGCTGCCGGTGGTGGGCGACTGCCTGGCCCGCGGCGTCAATGGCCTGGTGGTCATCACCGGAGGCTTTCGCGAGCTGGACGCCGAAGGCGCGCGACTGGAAAGCGAACTCCGCCAGCGCGCTGCCCGGGCGGGCATTCCTCTGCTGGGACCCAACTGCATGGGTCTCTTCAACGCCGACCCCGATGTGCGACTCGACCTGACTTTTTCTCCGGTGCCGCCGCGACCGGGCCACATCGCCTTTCTCTCTCACAGCGGAGCGCTGGCGGCGTGGGTGCTGACCCAGGCGCAAACCACCGGGCTGGGCTTTTCCCTGTTCGCCAGCCTCGGCAACGAAGCCGGCATCACCCACCGCGACGCTCTGGAGTACGCCGCCGCCGACCCGCTCACCCGCGTCATTGTCCTTTACTTGGAAGCCTTTGAAGAGCCGCAGGCATTCCTGCGGGTCGCCCGGCGGGTCACGCGCGCCAAACCAGTGGTCTGTCTGAAGGGCGGCCGCACCGAAACCGGCGCCCGCGCCGCCAGCTCCCACACCGGCGCCCTGGCTACCAGCAGCCGCGCCTTCGAGGCGGTGCTGCGGCAGAGCGGAGTGGTGCTGGTGGACACCACTGAAGAGATGCTGAATGTGGCTCTGGGCTTCTCGCGCCTGCCTTTGCCTCGAGGCCGGCGTGTGCGGCTGCTGACCAATGCGGGCGGGCCGGGCGTGCTGGCCACCGATCAGTTGGTGCGCCGCGGGCTGGAATTGCCCCCCCTGTCCCCGGAGAGGCAGGCGGAGTTGCGCGAGTTCGTCACCCCGCGGGCTCCGGTGGTCAATCCCGTGGACTTGACCGTCGAAGGCACCCCGCTGATGTACGGCAGCGCCGCGCGGCTGCTGCTCGACGACGAAGCCACCGACGCCCTCTTCGTCCTCTTTGTCGAACCGCCGCGCGTGGCCGGGCCGGAAGTGCTGCGGGAACTGCAACAGGCTATAAGCGGTGCCACCAAGCCGGTGGTGGCCGCCTTCCCCGCCCAGGATGAGCTGCGGCGCCAGGCGCCGGAGGGAAACTTCGCCCTGATTGATTACCCCGAATCGGCTGCCGCCGTGCTGGGCGCCCTCGCTGAATACGCCGACTGGAAGAAGCGCCCTCTTGGCCGCCGGCGGTGCTTCCGCGTCAACCGGGCGCTCGTGGCGAAGCTGATAGCAAAGGCGCACAGCATTGGCCGCTCCGTCCTTGATCCCGAAGAGTCATTGACGGTGCTGCGGGCTTACGGTATTCCCGTCGCCCGCTACGCACTCGTGCGCACTCGCGCGGAGTTGGAGCGCCGCGCGCGTAGAGTGGGCTTTCCTCTGGCGCTCAAAGTGGTTTCTCCCGAGATCCTGCACAAGACCGAAGTCGGCGGAGTGATTCTCAACATCGCCCACCAAACTGAGTTGAAGAAGGAGTACCGCAGGCTGACCGAGCGACTTCAGGCGCAGGGGCTGGCCAGGCAACTGCGCGGGGTCTTGCTGCAAGAAATGGTGAACCGTGACCGCGAGCTCATCCTGGGATTTCGCCGGGACGCCCAGGGCACTCCGCTGCTGCTGGTGGGACTGGGAGGAATCCTGGTGGAGGCGCTGGAGGCGGTGACGGTGCGCGTGCTGCCGGTTACCGACCAAGACGTGCGCGAGATGTTGCGGGAAATGCCGGGAGCACGGATGCTGGGCGCCTTCCGCGGGCTGCGGCCTGTGGCGAAGGCAACCTTGGAAGAAAGCTTGCTGCGGCTGGCTCAACTGGCCGAGGACTTCCCCGGCATCGGCGAGATTGACGTCAATCCCTTCGTGGTGTCAGAGGAACGGTTGGCCTGCAAAGCGGTGGACGCCAGGATTCTGCTCCGGAGCTAGCGCCCCGCTTCCATCTTCCGCCGCGGGTGCTTCCTACCGGTAGTAGTTGATCCCGTCCCGCCACAGCCGGCCGATGCCGGTGGGATCTGCACCGACCCCCACCGTTTCTTCCTCCTGCTCCTCGTGGCGGGAAGATTCTTCCTCGTAGCAGGCGTGGCAGATCTCCTTGCCGTCGAGCGGGCTGGTCATGGTGACGTCGGTTTCCTTGCCACATCTTTCGCAGCAATGCATGCTCCACCTTCCTTCCGGCTCCAGCGTCGGACCAACGCCGGGGCCCGCGGGCTGCGAACGAAACCTAGAGCTGACGCAAGCACTCCTTGTCGCAGGTGAGCGCCGCCCCCGGGAAGAGCGAGCAGGTAGTGACGTCAGCCACCCGCAGCCGACCAAAGTCGCTTTCCTGCTGTTCGACCCCGACCTTCGCTCGTACCTTCCACTCCGGGCAGCGTACCCGGCGCCTGGCAGGACCGGGGCCCCAGCGTTTGATCGTGAGGCCCAGAACCGTCCACGCACTGACTACGGCGATCACTTCCAGCACTATCGCCAAGTCCATGGCTCACCCCCTGGTGTCCGCAGACACCTTCTCTCCCTTCTGCTGCGCAACGGAGGGGCCAAATTGACACCGGAACGGATAGAGGCCTAACTTGCTCATTCCCAATAAGTAAAACTTCTGCGCCCGTCGGGGGCTTCTGGGGCGCGGAACCTACATGCGGGATATTGCGCGGCCTGGATTGGCAATGGGGACTTTTGCCCCAGCCGGCAGGAGAGAGATTCGCGGAAGGTGCTGAAAAATGCTCCAGGTCGGGATATACTACATAAAGAGGCAGCGAAATGAGAAGAGCCGGCTTGGTCCTCGTCCTTGGCCTTGGCGGGCTCACACTCCTGAGTTTGGCGGCCCTACCCCTGGCGGCACAAAACCGGGGCCACTTCTCCATCGGACCAAGCGTGCCGGTGGGGCCTTCGTTTCCGGGCGCCTCCACGCCGATGGGCACACCGCTGACGACCCCCGTCGGCAGCTTCACCGCCGGCTTCCCCGGGCATCACGCCCCGCAGCCTTTCTTCCTGATCGGGTTCAAGGCCGGCGGCACGCATTTCCTGATCGGATCGGGCGGTATCCCCCCTCGCTTCCGCTCTCGCTTCGCTCCGATACACCGTCGCAGTGTGTTGTTCCTCGCTCCGGCCATCTACGAATCGGTCCCGGTGGCGGCCCCCGCGGCGGAGTCCCCCGAGGCGGCGGCACCAACTGGTGCGCAGCCGGAAGACTCTCCCGAAGCGAAAGTGGTGCTGCTAGTTCTGAAGAACGGCTCGGTCTACCTGGCCACCCGCTACTGGGAAGAGGCGGGGCGACTCTTTTTTGTGACGGCGGACGGCGTCGAAGCGGCGGTCGCACTGAACGACCTGGACATGGAAAAAACGATCAGGGTCAACGCCGAGCGCGGCGTGGACTTTCTGCTTCCTCTGGCGCCGCGGCGCACCCCGGTGGAGCCGAAGCCCGGACAGAAGCATATCTACGTGCCCATCACCTTTCCCGGCCAGTAACACCCACACACCCTCACACCCAACGAAGCTCACTTTGGAAAAGTGTTGAAAGGGGAGGTCGAGGCGAGGCGCGTCCTAGCTCTCGGTCAAACCCCGGGCCACCCGCGTGGGCGATTCACGCCGCCGTAGTTTGACTTCGGGCGAGGGGCCAGCCCGAAGAGCCTGCGGGGCGAAAACAAAAAAGCGGTAGGCGCAGAAGTTCCACAGCGTAGACACCAGTAGAGCCAGTCCCGCGGCGACGTTGGCCCACAGCAAAGGAGAAAGGAAGGCAACCGGAGGTCCGAGGGAAACCAACAGCGTGGCCAGGCCGGTGTTGAGCGTCAACCCAACCAGGGTCGCCAGCAGGAAGAGGCTGAACTGGTTTCCCAGACTCCCTTGGCTCCGCGAACCGGACGCTCCTCCGGGCGCAAACGACCAGCTCCGGTTCCAGAAAAAGCTGTGACCAACCGCTGCCGAAAAGCTCAGCGCTTTGAAGAACGCGAAGAGTAGTGGGGTGACCACACCCGCGGCGGCCAGCAGCAAGTTGAGCAGGCCCAGGTCAATCAGTGTGTTCGCCGCCCCCACGACGACAAACTTGGAGCCCGCCCCCAGCGCGGGCCAGCGCCGGCCGAAGCGAACGCCCACATAGACCACCGCCAGCGCGCCCAAGGGTCCGGCCACCAGCCCCATCCGTGTCGCCAGCTGAACCAGGGCTGGGAGCTCCCACACAGAGGAGAGGCCGAGAAGAATCACGGCGGTGATCTCGCCGAGAAAGAGCGAGGCGAGAATGTCTCGACGGGTCAATGAAGTTCTCCTTCTCGCTTACTGAGCCACGGCTCATCCAGAAGCGGTGCGATCTCAGTGCTGAGGCTGTCCTCAGCATAGGCGTTCCGCCATCCCCGCCAGCGAATCCGCAGCAGCTCCCACAGCATGGCGGGGCCGTCCCGCAGCATGGACACTCGACTGCGCGCATCGTTGACCCAGACGACCCCCGTTTCCAGACAGCGCAGCCCCAGCCGCTGGGCCAGCCACAGGATCTCAACATCGAAGCCAAACCGCTCGATCTGCTGCAACCGGAACAGACGCAGGGCGGCCTGGCGGTGGAAGAGCTTGAACCCGCACTGGGTATCGTGGATGGGCAATCCCATCAGGGCGCGGACGACCAAGTGGAACACCTGCCCGGCTTGACGGCGCAGCCAGGGTTGCGGCCCTTCCAGCAGGCGCGGGTCGAGGTCGCGGGAGCCGACGACAACGTCCCAGCCCTGCTCCAGCAGCGGCAGCAGGCGGTCCACCTCCCCAATGGGGGTGGAGAGGTCGGCGTCAGTGAAAAGGACATACCGCCCCTGGCTCTGCAACACCCCGTGCTTGACGCTGTAACCTTTGCCCCGGTTGCGGCCGTTCCGCAGCAGGCGCAGCCGGGGATAGCTGCCGGCGACGCCACGGACGAAGTCAACCGTGTTGTCGGTGGAGCCGTCGTCCACGACCACCACCTCAGCAGTGTAGGGAACCTGCTCCAGGTGAGCGTAGATGGCGGAAAGAGTTCCGGGGAGGCGTTGGGCTTCGTTGAAGGCGGGCACAACGATGGACAGATCGGGAGCCGGCAGCAGAAAGACCTCTCCCTCGGTGGCGAAAGCCCGCAAGCGATCATGAAGCGGTGTGGCCATCTTCCCCTTTAACGCACGGGCGCGATTTCCATGCAGTCCCCAACCCGAGTGCCGGTGCGGAAAATCGTGTAGGGGGGGAGCTCCAGCACGCTGCTGGCCTTCAGGACCACCTTAGAGATGCGGAACGGCTGCATGTGCTCTTCGACGTGCACAACATTCTTCTTGTCGTCGAGAAAGATCAGATCGAGGGGAAACAGCATGCCGATGGTGTGCACACCGTGGGAGGGGGTAATCCACAACCCACTGCCCGCGCGGGCCCAGTGCCGCGTCTTTCCCAGCAGCCCGACCAGGCGTCGCAGGTAGCTATCGGCCACTGTCGCCTCAGTGGCGACGAAGGTCTCCCGCGTCCGGTTGTAGACGTACACCCGACTTCTGTCTCCGTTCTGCACGACCCACCTCACTGCTCAGCCGAGCTGGGGCTCGCCCCAGCCGACTTTAGTCCTCGGAGGCTTGACGACGGCGCCGCCAGATGATGACGCCCAGCACCACCACCGCCAGAATCCCGGCAATGATCCGAACCAAGGTAACAGTCTCCATTGCTTTCTCCTCCAGCTAAGTCTTGTGAGTTCTTCCACCCTTCTGCTCCTAGCCTCCTACTTCAAAACGAACTGACGAGCCAAGGTGATGACCGCTGGACCCAGAATGACCACGAACAAGGCGGGAAAGATAAAGAAGACCAGCGGCGGCACCATCTTCACCGTGGTCTTGGCGGCCATCTCTTCGGCGCGCTGGCGCCGCTTGGTGCGCAGCGTATCCGAGTGCACGCGCAAGGACTGGGCCAGGCTGGTGCCGAAGCGGTCGGTCTGGATCAGCATGGCCACCAGCGCCTTGATGTCGTCCACCCCCGTGCGTACCGCCAGCTCGCGCAGAGCGTCAATGCGCTTCTTCCCCACTCGCATCTCCAGGTTGAGGAGCTGGAACTCGTCGGTCAGCTCGGGGTGAGTGATCTTCAGCTCCTGCGTCACCCGCAAGACCGCCTGATCCAACCCCAGGCCCGCCTCTACGCAAACTACCAGCAAGTCCAGGGCGTCGGGCAAGGAGAGGCGCAGGCGGTGTTGGCGCCGCTGCACCCGCCACGTCAGCCAAAACTCCGGAATGACAAAGCCCAGCAAAGCGGCGAACACCAGGATGACGGTCGGGCTCTGCTTATAGGCGCCGGTAAAGTAAACCGCGGCCACGAAGAGGGCGGGCAAGAACACCTTTACGCCCTGTATGACCAGGATGCTTTCCGGGCGCCGGTAGCCGGCTCGAACCATCATCCGCTTGCTGCGGGAGAGCGACCGGGTGGAAGCAGGAATCATCTTGCCCACATCGGTCAGCACTTTTTCGGCCCGGTCCTTCTGCCGCTCGGCGAAGGACACCTCCCGCCGCGTCGTCGGGGTATGCCAGAGGCGGGTCAGGCGCTCGGCCACCGGCGCCGGTCCGGGCAGGAAGGCGTAGATCATCGCCCCCACAATGACGATGGTGCCCAAAAAGACTGCCGCGGTGACCGCCCAGATCATGATTCTGTCTCCTCCACAGGCTTACACCTCGATGTGCACAATCTTCCAGAGAATGGCGGAGCCGACGATCTGCAGAATGGCCGCGATGGCCAGCATATAGGGGCCCCAGACATCGGTGAACAGGATGCGGACGTAGGAGGGATTCAAGATCCCCAGGGCCAGCATCATCATCGGCGGCAGGGCGATGAGAATGCCGGCGGTCAGGCGACCCTGGGCCGTGCGGGTTCTCACCTCCCCGTAGATCTTGAAGCGCTCGCGGATCACCTTGGAGAGGCTGTCGAGGATTTCGGCCAGATTGCCTCCCGTCTCCTTCTGCACCAGCAGGGCGCTGACAAAAAAGCGGACGTCGATGAGGGGCACGCGCTCGCTCAGGTTGAGCAGCGCATCCTTGAAGGGCAAGCCGAAATTCGTCTCCTCGAAGGTGACGCGAAACTCGCCCGCCACTGGCTCGGGCAGCTCCTTGCCGATCATCTCCATGCCCGTGCTCAGTGCGTGTCCAGCGCGGATGGCGCGG
>DATEUS010000002.1:0-3031 GCA_035282985.1 Candidatus Acidiferrales bacterium | reverse complement strand
TCAGAGTGACGTTCTCGTGGAGGGAAATGGTTCCAGGGTCGGCGCCGATAATGGGAGCAACCTTGTCGCCCAGCGCCACCGCCATCTCCCACCAGCCTTCTTCCCAGGCGCGCACCCCGCGAGTGGCCCACATGTCGGCGTAGCTCTGCAGCGACTGGCTCACGGCGCGCGGCATAGCGCCCAGCGAGTTGCTGATCAGGTAGGTGGTGGTTTCAAGAATAGGAAACTCTTTTCGCCAGGACAGCAGGTCGTTCATGGTTCACTCCCGGAAACGGTTTTCCGCCGGCGGAGGGACCGCCACAGCCAGTATCCCAGAGAAACCAAGCCCAGCCAGGGGAGCCCCCCAAGAAGAGTAATGCGCAAGCCGGGGACATACAACGTGGAAACGCTGACCACGGCCAGCATCGCGAGACCGAGGGAGGTCAAGTAAGGAAAGGCGGGCATAAAGGTGATCAGATTGGCGTTGCCGCGGTGATGACGGCGGAAGGCGAAATGGGTGACCAGGATCATCATCCACACGTAGAGGCCGCCAAAGAAGGCAGCGCCAATCAGGTAGAGATAGGCCTGCTCGGGGAAGAACCTCTGGGCCAGCACTGCCGCCACCATCCCGCCGCTCGAAGCCACCAGCGCCTTCAGGGGGATGCCGCGGCGCGTCAGGCCGCCCAGGGCGACCGGGGCATAGCCACCGCGAGAAAGAGAAAACAGCATCCGGGTCGAGAGGTAGAGGTTGGTGTTGGCGCTGGAGAGGGCGGCGGTGAGCACGACGAAGTTCATCACGCTGGGAGCAGCCGGCAGCCCGACCGCTTCGAAGGCGCGCACAAAGGGGCTGGCGTCGAGCCCCAGTCGTGTCCAGGGTACGAGTCCCACCAGCAGCGCGATGCCGGCGACATAGAAAAGTACCAGCCGCCAGAAGACCGAGCGCAGAGCGTGGGGAATGGAGCGCTCGGGGTCGCGGGCTTCGCCGGCGGTTACGGCCACGACTTCGACGCCCAAGTAGCTGAACAACGCCAGCGTCATCGCCAGCAGCACGCCCGTCATGCCGTGAGGCAGAAAGCCGCCGTGCGCGGTGTAGTTGACCAATCCCACCGGCTCCAGCGGGCCGACGCCGAACAGCAGCCCCATGCCCAGGAAAAGAAAGGCGACGATGGTCACCACCTTGATGAGCGCGAACCAGTATTCGAACTCCCCGAAGCTGGCGACGCTCCAGGCGTTGGCCAGGAACAGGGCCGCCGAAAAACCGACCACCCAGAGCCAGCCCGGGACCTGCGGGAACCAGAAGGTGCAGTAGATGGCGGCGGCCAGCACCTCGCTGCCGATGGCGATGCACTGGCCCAGCCAGTAGGCGTAGCGCATCGTAAAGCCCGCCCAGGGGTTGAGGTAAATTTCCGCGTAGATGCCGAAGGAACCCGCCACCGGGTGCGCCACCGCCATCTCCGCCAGCGCCCAGGCAACAATCAGCGCGATGACGGCGGCGAGGATGTAAGAGAGGATGACGCCGGGGCCGGCCAAGCGAACGGCGATGCTGGAGCCGAGAAAGAGCCCGGTGCCGATGGCGCCGCCGAGGGCAATCATCCCCAACTGACGCGGCGTCAGCCGGCGGGCGAGGTCATCCTCGCGCGCGGAAACTAGCAAGGATGGCGACGCGTTGTGAGGCTCAGCCGACAAGGGCCGCCATCCTAGTGCTCCGCCAGGCGGAAAGCAACTAGGCGGTGGGCGCGACCCCTGGCATGGAGACGAGGGGAGCTGCCGGGCTTTCGAGAGAAGCCAGTTGGCCGCAAGCGGCGAAGATGTCCTGCCCGCGGGGCCGGCGGACGAAGGTCAGCAGCCCGGCGCGGCGGAGCAACTGCTGGAAGTCGGCCATGCGCTCTTCTCCCGGTGCGTGGTAGGGCAACCCGGGGGCGGGATTCCAGGGGATGAGGTTGACCTTGGCGCGCAGGCCGGCCAGGAGTTGCCCCAAGCGGCGGGCGTCGTCGGCGCTGTCGTTGACGCCACCCAAGAGCACGTACTCGAACGTCAGCCTCTCCCAGGGCCGCAAGGGATAGCTGCGACAGGCGCCCAGTAGCTCGGCCAGGGGATACTTGCGGTTGATGGGCATGAGAGCGTCGCGTTGCTCGTCGGTGGTGGCGTTCAAGGAAACGGCCAGCTTGGGCCGAACGGCCTCTTCGGCCAGGCGACGGATGCCGGGGAGGATGCCGGAGGTGGAGAGCGTGATCTTTCTCAGGGGAATCGCCATGCCGGCGGGATCGGCGAACAGGCGCACGGCCTTCAGGGTGGCGTCGTAGTTCAGCAGCGGCTCGCCCTGCCCCATCAGCACCAGGTTGGTGTTGGGCTGGAGCCGGTCGTGATTGTCCGCCAGCGCCAGCAGCACTTGCCCGACAATTTCTCCCGCGGTGAGATTGCGCAGCAGCCCGAGCTGGGCGGTGGCGCAGAAGCGGCAGTCGACCGCACAGCCAGCCTGGGTAGAGAGACACAGTGTCTGCCGGTCAGGGTCGGGCATCCAGACGGTTTCGACCGTCTTGCCATCGTGGAGCCGCAGCAGGTAGCGGATGGTGGCGTCGGCCGAGATGTAGCGCTTCTCGATGCTGGGCAGACCCACACCGGCTTCCCGCTCGAGCCGCTCGCGGAAGGAGCGGGGAAGGTTGGTCATGCGGCTGAATTCGAAGCGCCGTTCGGCGTAGAGAGCGTGGTAGAGCTGGGTGCCGCGGTAGGTAGGCTCGCCCCACTTTTCGGCCAGGCCACGAAGCTCGTCCTGCGTCAGTCCCAGTAGGTCAGCGGGCATAGTTGTGTTCACGCGGGAAACATTGCCGCTAAGGCCCGCATCCATTCTATGGGAGGCCAGTGGCGCGGACAAGCGCTCCCGGCGCAGCCTGTATCCGCTTTGGTTACCACGGATTATCGGCTTGTGGAAATTCCGCCGCACCTGTGTTACAAGATTGCGGCCACCTCAGGCGCCCCGCCGTGGAGTGAACGCTGGCGGGTCCCTTAAGCCATGCAGACTGAACTGCGCGCCATCAAGAAAGAGACGCTGCCA
>DATEUS010000001.1:0-5535 GCA_035282985.1 Candidatus Acidiferrales bacterium | reverse complement strand
TCACCCGCACCGCCGGGGGCGAGCCCCGCATCGACACTACCCTCACCGTCAACGTCTAGCTTTCTTCCTGCGGTATACTGGGCCGAGAGCCTGGCCTGCCATGAACCGCCTGTGCGTCGTTCTTTCTCTCGGCCTGGCGCTGGCTCCGGTTCCGCCCCCGCCGGAAGCGCCGCCGGCCGAATGGGTGGAGGCGCGCTCGCCGCACTTCCACGTGGTGAGCGACGCCCGGCCCAAGAAGGTCCAGGACGTTACCCGGAAACTGGAGGAGTTCCGCCACCTGCTGCACTTGATGTTCCCCCAAATGCGGCTGGACGCCCCGGTGCCGACCAGCGTAATCCTCTTCAAAGGCACAAAGAGCTTCCGTCCCTACCAGCCGCTGACGCCGGAGGGCAAGCCGCTGCAATCGGCCGGCTTCATGCAGCCGGGCCCCGACCGGATGTACCTGGCGGTCAACCTGGGAGCCCCCGAGCCCGAGCAGATGGCTTTCCATGAGTTCAAGCACCTGGTCCTGCGGCTGAATTTCGAGCGCTGCCCGCTGTGGCTGGAGGAGGGCCTGGCGGAGTTCTTCCAGCGCACCACCATCGTCGGCGACGACTTCAAGACGGGCGACTGGCACCCGGGATTCTGGGATCTCCTGCAACGGAACAAGCTCATCCCGATGGAAGTGCTGGTCGAGGTCGACCACCGCTCCGACTACTACAACGTCGAAGAGAAGCGCAAGCTCTTCTACGGACAGTCCTGGCTGCTGGTGCACTACTTGATGGTGGCCGACGAGGGCAAGCGCCAGGCCCAGTTCGTCCGCTTCGTGGAGCTCCTGCGCCAGGGCGTACCCCAGCCCGACGCCTTCCAGCAGGCCCTGGGAACCGACTACGCCGGCCTGCACCGGCAATTGCGCAACTACCTGCTGCGCTCGAACCTCAACCTCTTCCAGGGCAAGATGACGCAACGGCTCGAGATGGGACCGGTCGAAGTCGCGCCCATGCCCACGGCACTGGCCCAGGCTTACCTGTCCGATCTCTGGCTGAACTCGGGGCGCGTGGACGAGGCGGAAAAGGCCTTGGCCTCGCTGGCGCAAGCCGGACCCGCGCCGCCGGAGGTGCTCTACCGGCTCGGCCGCATTGCGCTTTTCCGCAACCAGTTGGACACGGCGGAGAAACACCTGCGGGAAGCCCTGCGCGGCCGCCCCGACGACATCAGCCTGCGCTACTACGCCGCCTGGGCCGTCAGCCAGAACCGCTTGAGCGGCGCCGTCGAACCCGAGGAGCGCCGCGCCGCCGCCACCGAAGTGATCGACCTGATTGCGCCGGTCCTCGAGGCCAAGAGCGATTTCCCCGACGCCATCCATCTGCTGGTGCAGGCGCGCCTGGCGCGGGACGACCCGCCGGCCGAGCTGATTCCCCTGGTCGAGCGCGCCCGGCAAACGGGCCCGCGGCGAGAGGACTTTGACCTGCTGCTCGCTCACCTCTACCTGCGGGAGCAGCGCTGGGATGACGCCGAGAAGCTCTTGCAGGCCATCGCCAATGAGCCCGAGAGCCCGAACCGCGAGCAGGCCCTGGCCTGGCTCAACCGCGTCCGCGACGGGCGGCAAGGGACTATGCGCTGGGGGACAGCGCGCGGAGAAAGCTCGGAGCCGGCGCCGGCCCGCCCGGCAGGCGAGCCGGTGGAGCCGCCTCCGGCGGCCGCTCCGGGTTCGCCTCCGGAGATTCGTTATGTCCGCGGAACCCTGGTCAACGTCGCCTGCGCGGGCGAGGGAGCGGTCGTGACCGTGCAGGGGGAAAGCCGCAAAGGAGCCCCGGGCAAAACGCTCCACCTGGCCGTGCGCTCCCTCGAGCGGGTCATCTTGATTGACCCGACCGAGAGCGGCCAGAAGCTCGACTGCGGCCCCTCCGGCGTCCCTGTGACCATCAACTACCGGGTCGAGCCCCAGGGCCCGAGCGTCGCCGGCGTGGTGATGACCATCGAGTTTTATCCTCCCGCGCGCTAAAGTAAAGTCCATACTAGCAAGCCTAAGGTCTGAAAGAATGCGCTCATGAGCCTCACAGCGCTCTTAGATAACCGCGATGTGAAAGACAAATTCCGCGAGGAATTTGAAAAACCGTGGTTCACAGCAAAAGAGAAACTGCTAGCTCCGCCTTTGACGGATCACTACAGCCTTGTGGGGACAGCTTTCGACTATCTTCTGCGCTTTCATGCTCAACGCCTCAACCGGGAGGTCGTTGCCAAGCCGTGGATTGCCGAATACGCGGCTGAACTGCTAGGTGAGGATAGTCGGTTTTCTTCAACCGCGACAACCATCATTCGCAGAGCGAAAAAAGAGCACTTAGCTTTCCTACGGACGGGGCGATTCAGCGATGGGTTGTTGCGTGCTACGCTATTGCTAGCCCAGCTGGATCCATTCTTCCGCGCTGGGGTCCTAGATGAGCATCTTGGCCGGGTTAACCAGAAAGATGTACGCGACCTTCGAAACCTAATGTCGGTCGTACGGCCACGCATGCTCAAGGCTAAGCGCGCCTGCTTGTTGAACCCAACATTCGGAAAAGCTTCGCAGTTAGTCGAAGGGGCGGATGTTGATTTCGTTGTGGATGACATGTTAATTGACGTAAAGACAACGAAGAACCTGGAAATGGGAAGAGACATATTCAACCAACTAATTGGCTACTACGTCTTATACAGGATCGGCGGGATAGACGGACTACCGCGAAGCCGAAAGATCAAGAGACTAGGAATATACTTTTCCCGATACGGCTATCTCCACGTCATGCGTGTCTGCGACATAGTCAATGAAGGGACGCTACCACGATTCGTGCGGTGGTTTCGGCAAAGGGCCCGGAAAGACTACGCCAGACCGCGTTTTGTCCTCACCGCCAACGTCTAAGGAACTGGCCAAGTGTCAATTCTCGGGGACGCTTTCAGCTACTTGGCAAATGTGTTTTCTGGTCGAATAAGACACTGGACCACGGCCCACAATGTGACACTGAGCCAGCAGTGGGCCAAAGTCGAGAAGCTCTCCCCACCGTTTGACGGGATTTTCAAGCAGTTTTTGGTTGCAGCAGGGATTGTGGTGGAATCGTTCTTTGGTCCCAATCGGAAGTCCGAGAAAATCCTTAAGGTCGATTTGAGGATGATCAGCTCTCGGCAATTCGAAGAGCTCTACTCCCTGCTGCTAGCTTATTTCTGCTTCATGTTGTACACGGTCAACCCATTCTTGAAAGAGCAGCTTCGAGAGACGCTGTTAAAGATCGTATCATCACCTGAGACGGCGTCGAAGCTTCTGCGTTCTCTTGAGGGAGTCCAGAAGTTCGATATGGGCGCTCTTGCCGGAGTAGCGTGGGAGAGTGTCGTCTCCGTCATAGGCTTCGGTGATAAGGACGCCGCAGGGCAGCTCGCAAGTTTTGGCATAATCGCAGGCCATGCCTATGTGGACGCTGCAAGGAGAATCAAAGCTGAACTCAATGTGCCAGTTTCGGTTCAGTAAACCTGCGGAACAACATTAAATGCCCACAAAAGGGACCGTCAGCCAGTATCTGCCTCCCTCGTTGCGCTCCGAAATGCCTTCCATAGCAACAGCGCGTACACCGGCGCATACTCCAGCCACACCAGCCACCCGGCATAACGCCACTCGCCGGCAGCGCTGTAATCCACCAGCACGTGGTAGCCGAGCCAGACCGTGGCCGTCCAGGCGAGCAGGCCCGGGTTCGGATAGAAACAGAGGAAAGGCACGAGCCAGGTGACGTACCAGGGGAAAACACTCGGGGACACCAGCAGCAGCGCGGCCAGCAGCAGGTAGCTGGCGCGCAGCGGCTCCATTCGCTCTCGCCAACAGTGCACCACCAGCCCCGCCACCACGCCCACTCCCACGCCCGCGGCGATGGTTTCTTCGCCGGTGGCCGCGGTGAGCAGGGCGTAGAGGCTCGAGTTGTTCCGCCACTCGCGGGCGTAGGTGAGCAGGCCCGTGAAAAGCCCCCACCCCGCGGTCCGGTAGGGCAGCGCGCAGAGCGCGGCGACGCCGCCGAAGAGAAGCAAGCTCCGCCAGCCGCCGCGCCGGAAGAAAACCGGCGCGGCCACGGCGGGAAACCACTTGGCCATCACCGCCGCCGCCAGGGCCGCGATTGACACCCCAGCGCGCTGCCGTATAATGAAAAAGTTGGCGACGAGCAGCGCCGAGAGCGCCAGCGAGTCGTTGTGCCCGCTCGCGGCGAATTCGACCACGACCAGCGGACACCAGCCGTAAAGGAGGGCGCGCACCGGCGGCTCCCGCCGCGCGCGGAGCAACCCCACCAGCACGAGAAGCGTCCCGAGGTCAAACAGGACGCTCAAGAGTTTGAAGGCGGCAAACCCGTCCAGGCGGGCCGCGAGCCGGAAGAGCAGCTCGGTCAGCGGGCCGTAGGCCGCGGGAGCGTTTTTTCCCGGCAGGCGATCGTACTCGGCGGGGCGAGAGCCTGCCAGAGCCGGGTCAGCCGGCGTGACCCGATAGGGGTTGTAGCCGGCGCGCTGGACGGCCGCCTCCCACTGGTAGCGATAGAGGTCGTTCGACAGCGTCGGCGGGAGCGGGAAGAGAGTGGCGCGGAAGAGGACGGCGGCGAGCAGGACGACCCAGAGCGCCGCCCGCCCCGGCTCCACCCAGCGCCACGCCAGGCGCGCCGCGGCGAAGTAAACGACGCTGGCGGCGAGCGCGACCGCGATGACGCCGACGACATCCGGCGGCGGCGCCAGCAGCCGCCGCAGCGCGAGAAAGGCGGCCTCGAGGAGCGCCGCCAGGAGCACCAGCGCCGCCAGCCGCGGCCGGAAAGAAAGTTTCATCGCGGGTGATTCAAGAGATTAGATGACGGAAACGCTCACGGCCTTGCTCGCGGCCAACCCCGTGGAGCGCTACCTGCGCTTCCTCCTGGCCGACGACCCTTTCCGCGGGCTCTACAACCTGAACGCTTTCGACCTTTTCCTGCTCATCCCCTACTTCGCCATCCTGGGCACGCTGGCCTTCTACGGGCTGCACCGCTACCGGATGATCTATCTCTACAAGAAATACGCCCACCGGCAGCCGCCCGTCCCGGCCGAGCCCGCCGAGTGGCCGATGGTAACCGTACAGCTGCCGCTCTACAACGAGAAGTACGTCGTCGAGCGCTTGATTGACACGGTGGCGGCGCTCGACTACCCGCGCGACCGCCTGGAGATCCAGGTGCTCGACGATTCGACCGACGACACCGTCGGCGTCGCCCAGGCCTGCGTCGCCCGCTTCGCCGCCCTGGGGCTCGACATTCACTACATCCACCGCGCCCACCGCACCGGCTACAAGGCCGGCGCGCTGGCCGAAGGCTTGAAGGCGGCGCGCGGCGAGTTCATCGCGCTTTTCGACGCCGACTTTCTCCCGCCGGCGGACTTCTTGCAGCGCACGATTCCCTACTTCTCCGACCCGCGCCTGGCAGTGGTGCAGGCGCGCTGGACCTACACGAACCGCCACTACTCGCTGCTCACGGAAGTCCAGGCGATTCTCCTCGACGGCCACTTCGTGCTCGAGCACAGCGCCCGCTGGCGCGC